>CACMHG010000016.1 GCA_902613475.1 K189A clade bacterium | reverse complement strand
ACGCAGCTTTTTTGCTCACGGAATGGTGACGCGTGATACCAGTTGCTTCCTTTGCAGCACCCCAAACTACTGGCGCTGTCTTTACTCCACCATACTAATCAGTTCGAGCGGTCCAGGGCGAAATTGACTCGGGCTGTAAGCTTTGCCGAAGCAGTTAGGGATCGTTCCCGCGAATCGGTCAATTGTATGGGCATTGAGTCGGCTCGCTCGCTACCCCTTGCAAAAGCTTAATCATCCGCGCACGATCAACAGAAAAATGCTTTCGTCCCACACTGCCAGGTTTCTCTTAGAAACTCGCGAGCTCTTTCTTTTAGGTTGGCCCATAACATTAGGTTTCGTTGGTCAGGTAACAAATGCGACAGTGATAACCTACGCGTTGAGCTCGATATCGCCTACAGCAGTGGCATCGGTAGGCTTGGTACTTACTTTTTTTACATTAAGCGTAGTCGTTTTTTTTGCCGCGCTCTCTGCAATAACGCCGCTTACGGCAAAGTTAAATGGTGCAGGAAACCCAGAAAAAATAGGTGGACTACTAAAAAGCGGATTTAGTTTAGCAACTATATTCACTGCGCTGATTTTCTCGCTTGTGCTTGGTCTACACGAATTATTGTATCTGGCTCCCCTTACGCCAGAGGGCGTGCAGCTGGGTCGGGACTTCATTGCCATTATAGCTTGGAACATCCCTTTGGACCTTTGCTCAATGGTTGTCGCGTGTACCTCGATTGGCTTGGGCAAGACTTTTTGGGTCGGGATAATAAATTTTTTGGGTGCCGTTCTCATCGTCCCAGCAGTGTGGGTGCTGGGCTTTGGTAATTTAGGGTTTGAACCCCTCGGTGTAGAAGGATGCGCCTATTCGCTGTTATTGGTTACAGGCTTGAAAACCGTCTTTTTATTTTCGCTCGCCTTTCAATCAGAATTCAGAGGAATTCGCTTTGTCAGACACATTAAATCTCCGGGCGAGAATGATTTCTTAACGATAATTAGGGTAGGCGCTCCGCTTGGCCTTTCAGAAGCTTCTTTGATCTCTTTTGGTGCCGTAAATACTTTGTTGATGACTCGCTTTGGTGTCGAGGCGCTCGCTGCGCACAACATCGCAAATAGCGTGTTCGCAGTTGCGCACCTCTTCATGGTTGGTCTTTCGAGAGCAACGGTGGTAAGACTCAGCACACTGCGAGGGAAAAGTGGTAGCGAAACAGAGCAAAGATTCTGTTTGATAACCTCTTTGCTTCTTAGCCTCGTTCTCGGCCTAATTGCGATGAGTGCCCTAACCGCGTTTTCGACCCAATTGGCGTCGCTTTATTCGGAAGATAGAAAAGTTGTGGAGACGCTTTCGTGCCTCATTTTTCTCATTGGCCTGCTCAAATTGGTCGACGATCCATCGCTATCGATGCAAGCTGCCATTGAGGCCTGTCAAAAAACGAAAGAAATAATGATTACTAGGGCAACAGGTTGCATTCTAGGAGCCTTTGCGGCTTTTTTCTCGTCGTTTTGGATTGGTCCGATAGGTATCTGGATTGGTATGGGCGCCTTGATCAGTTGGAGCCTCCTAGTCTATGCGATTCGTGTACGCATTCATTTTTGGCCCTAGCGTAGGCTTTTTTGCTGCTTATTTGGTGCACCCAATAAGTTAATGGTCAGATATCAACTTGATCCGATAAATCAGCCGACGAGCGGCAAGTAAGGCTCTCCAAAAGAGAAATCCGCAACACCTGCAACAGCACTTCGCTTATCGACGTATAGGCACGCGCGTGTATAACGCCGATAACAGGAGAAGTGTTGCAGGTGTTGAGGATGTAGGACTTCAGCTGAAGATGTCACCCTGTAAAGAGTCTAAAGCCTCAAAACACGGTCAAACAAATACTTTTCAACCTTTTCAGGGTTAGGTTTTACGGTTACGGGGATTTTTCTTAGAACCGAACCGAACGAGTTGGAAGCTCCGAGAGGGACATACAAGGAGGGGGAGAGGGGGATGACCGCCTCTCGGAGCCCCTGCAGAAGCTCACTACCGTGCTCACAAATGTTTCGAAGGCGTCAGATTATTTGCTCACAGCATGATAACGCCCTTTGAGCCTGCCTTATCTCGGGGCCGACGAAAAACGAAGTATGCTCCCGCCCTTTCCACCTGATAGTGTTGCGGAAGCGCAGGGACGCGCTGTATCGATAAAAACAAGAGAGAAAGAAATGAGATTAAAACTAGTTTTAGCGCTGAGTCTTATAGTGCCAATGGGAGCATTTGCAGACGATCATCTGCCGTCATCAACTGTCGCAGCTGTTTGGGAGTGCACGCTAAATGATGGGGCAACGGCCGCCGATGTCGCTTCTTGGGGTGCCAGTGATTTCAAAGACTGGGCAAATGAACAACAGCTCAACGTAGGCAGCTACCTTTGGGAGGCAGTTGCGGTAAATCAACCCTTCGACGAGGCTGATGTCCGCTGGGTGGACTACTATCCATCTTGGGATGATTATTATGCGATGCGCTCAGCCTGGTTGGAGGCTGGAGCACTTGCGGAAAAATACGATTCGATGGTGACATGTAGTAAGGCTCGATTTGCCGTTACGAACCGCACTGGTGGAGTAATTCCTGAAGCAAAAGAAAAACCATTAGTTGCTAACGTTTGTCAGCTAAATGAGGGAAAGACAATGCAAGACGTCATGGCTTTCCTGCCTAAAGCTACCGATCTGATAAACGAAAGTACGGGAGCCAACATTGGATCCTTTTTATGGACCAACTTTATTGGAGTATCTGGCCTCGACTATGTCGCATTTCTCACTGGCGAAACTAGCGAGATGACCAAGGTCATGGATGGCGTTAAAAACGGTATTTATGCGGCTAAGTTTGCTGATGCAGGTCTAGAATCCCCTGCGACCTGTGCTGTGGATTTGAATTACTCGCACGAGATGGTGAGAGCCGCTAACTAGATAAACTGATAACCACCATTGGGGAATAATTGTATTCCCCAGGGGACGGTTATCTTGGTTAGAGGGTTTTTCAAGGTGTCTTTTATCTTCAGCTCGATTGACCTAACCCTAAAATGGAGGGAAAGCCCCTACACTTCCATCAGCAAAAGCACCAGTCCCAGCGCCTGAGCGCTCCGGAATTTAATCTAGGAAAGTCGATAAATCCTCTCGGCGGTCGCGTAAAACATCGCATGCTGCTCTGCATCGGAATAGCTTGCTGCGATTTTTTTCATCGCGTTCCAATAAACATTGTAGGAGAGCGAAAGCTTATCCACCGGGAAGTTGCTCTCGAACATACAACGCTCTGGGCCGAAGGCGTCGATTGTCCATAAGTAATAATCACGATGCGCAGCGGCGACCACATCCGATGAAGGAGGTCTCTCGTTTTCGCCCCAGCCAAACCCGTTGACTGGCATCGCTAGCCCGCCGATCTTCACCACCACGTTAGGGCAACCTGCGAGTCGTTTTATGTCCGCTTGCCACTGCGCAAAAACCTCGTCTGCTTTGCCTGCGTAATCGCCTACACCGCAAGGCGTGCCAAAATGATCAAGAACAATAGTTGTGCCCGGTACAGTGTCGGCTAGGTCTGCAAAAGCCTCGTTTTGAAAATGATAGTGCCAAGAATCATATGTGTATCCCCGATCACCAAGCAGAGCGACGCCTCGGCGAAAATCCTCTCGCTCAAACAAGTTGGCATGGGGTGTTGCATTCAACCAGCCTAAATTTTTGCCAGGATCATGGGCACCACCATGTCGAATACCTCGAAACAGTCCACCTCCCGATTCTTCATGGGCCTGCAATACATCAAGCACTAAGGAATAGTCTTGATCTAGGTCCGCATGACCAATAATGCCTGCGATTTCTGCTTTACCTTGCCTCCGGCTAGCCAGGGCAATGTCTCTGACAAACTCCGTCTCGCCCACCGTTCTTAAGTGCTGTGGTCCAGTCGTTCGGTACTCCGCTCCACATTCCATAAACACCGTTTTTACGATGTTATGACCTGAGTCCGTGTCCCCCCAAAGATCCTCAAGCACATAGGAGGGTAATCCGCCGGTGCGCCATAAATGATGGTGTGGATCAATGATTTCGCGCTCAGGATCAACCGACTCCTCTAGGGTCAGATTCAACCAAGCACGCTGTGATTGCGCGGTCAGCGCCATTAGTCTCTCCCCTCGTTGCCGTCGCTAATATGGGTCAGGCTCGTTCTGAAACTGACGGTGAATTTCAATCATGCCTGGCGCTAACAATATCAGCCAGAGTCCGAACGCACATGCAACGTACTGCACCGGGAAAGCCGCTATAGACGCAATCCATAGCCCGAGAAATACCCACACGCGTCGCATAGCCTGGCTGGGAGTTACAGTATCTTTAGTGCCATCCCTGAGTAGCGGAAAAGCTTTCGGACGAAGAAACCAACCATGGGCCGTCAGGATCAACAAGAATTGAAGCCAGTTTAGTTCTCCGGCGCCCATTAGAGGCTGACGATCCAGCTCCGCATCATCGGTCATGTTCATCGCTTCGCGAATCTTGCCGATAACGTATTTAGCTTCCGGACGAGCACCAGCGCCACTCATGTTTTGATACTTAGGCACACATCGCCATCGGTAAAGAATGCGTTGCGCTCGGTTAATCGAGATCACAGCTGGTTGATAGTAACCGTTAGGATGACTTGTCCAGCTGCGGTTTCGCAGGTGCCCGTCATTGGCGTTAAAGAAGACGTCAAGCCATCCGAGGGACTGCAAATGTTTGCGGACCTCATGATGAGGATCACCAACAACCTGGAACGAAAGGCCCCAAGCGGCTTCTGCCTCCTGTGCGAGGGAATGGGGCTCTGAGGTAATGCCATAAACCTCGCCGCCCGACTCACGAATTTGTTCGACAACCCCTGAATTCTCGTAGCTTCGTAACTCGAAGCGGCAAGGCGGTCACCACAGCCCGCGATAGAAGAGGAGTACGACGAACTCATGCTTCTCGAGCACTTGGTCCAGCCAGTTGGCACGAACGCCGTTCGGCGGGTCAAGCAAAACGGGGATATCGCTCAATCGCCCCTCTACTATTGAAAACTTGAATCCATCATCATGTGGTACGCAGCGAATCTGAGCTTTGTCACAAATCTCGCCGTCACAAAGCACCAAACCGAATTGAAAACTCTCAAGCGAACTCGCGCTCAGAGCATCTTCAAAGTCCACAATTCCGCTCACTTCGAAAACGCTATTTCTGCTTTCATTAAACCAGGTAAGTGCCGCTGCGACCGGCTCCTGTAACCGCTCTGGAATATCAACCACCATTGCTCACTCTGTCTCCAATTTCATAATCGAATACTCTATCTCCATGGGCTGGCCCAAACCAAATTTTTCATTGTCAAACTGCCAAACATTTATCTCGCGCAGGTCATTTAAATCGAGTTCACAAACAGAAAAGGCAGAAAGTAGTTGGATGTCTCTGATGGACAATCTTCTAGGTAATTCATAAGGGTAATATCTTGTTTTGCCGCTCAGACTTGACCGCGCCCCTTGATGCACTACCTCTTTGGCGAAAGCTGCGTCTTGTTCTCGATGGGCAGCCATTTCCGGGGGCCGGCCGGTTTGCGGCTGGCCCTGAATGCGGACGGCAGTTCTGTCGGTATGACCGATACGTCTACAGTGGCTAATTGCAACTATGCACTAATACCTTATAGCTAGGACAAAGGGGCTATTATTTTGCTGCCGGGTAGACACAGAAAAAACGTCAGCCAACCGCTATGGAAAACTGGAGCTCTGATGACAGGTCGATATTCGACGTGATTGCAGGGCGACCTAAACCAGAGGAACTCGACGATAATAGTTGGACTCCTCCAAAAGGTGCCTTAACCATGGCAATTGATGTGGGCGATGCTGTTATTTAGCAGGGGAATACGTGGCATGGAGAGTGGCGGCGCGATGTTCTCGGTGCTCGAATCAACTTAGCAGCCCATTTTTGTCGTTCGAATAATTCTACCCAAGAACTTCGCGGAGACGACCGTTATCCGGAGATACTCCAACGCCACGCAGGCGATCCTCGATTTGCTTAATTAATGAGTCAGAGGCTATTTAACGGTTGGCGAAACGAAGGTACAGATTTCATCGATGACAAAAATAATCCGACAGGGCTTTTCGATTAGCTTCACCGCAATTTGCGACTTTCGTTTAGCCGAACGAACCAGGAACGCGCCAAGGCGGGCGGAATTTTGAAATCGATTTCGGTACGCTAACTCAAAATAGCCAACCAAGAAAAATCAGAAAAGGATGAGTTAATGGCTACAGAACCAGAAGGCGAAGTTACTTCGGAAGTTAAGGGCCGCATATTAAAGATCACGATTAGCAACCCCGCTAAGAGGAACGCTTTCGATCCTAATATGATGCTGCAGCTATCGAACGCACTAACCGAATTAGATGCTAACCCTGAACTCTGGGTAGGCGTGCTTACCGCAGATGGCGAACATTTTACGGCGGGTTTGGATATGCCAAAGTTTTTTGGTCCCGGTGCGAACCCGACTCCCGCTCCAGAGGATAACGTCAGTGTCTTTGGACTGGGTAAGACTTGCAGTAAGCCTATCGTGACTGCAATGCAGGGTATCAGCTTTACTATCGGTATCGAGATGGCTTTAGCAGGGGATATTATCGTCGCCGCAGATGACTGCAGATTTTGCCAAATGGAAGCCAAGCGCGGAATTGCGCCGCTCGGCGGAGCTCATTTTCGATATGTGTCGCGTTCCGGATGGGGAAACGCGATGTATCATCTTCTTCTTTGTGATGAGTTTGATGCGCAGGAAGCGTATCGAGTCGGATTGGTTCAAGAGGTGGTGGCAGCCGGCACGCAGATCGAGCGGGCCATGGAGATCGCAAACACGATCGCGCAGAACGCGCCCCTAGGCATACAGGCTACGAAAGCGGCAGGGCGAAAGTACATAGAGGCTGGAGAGGCTTCGGCAATACACGCAATCGACGATATCAAAGCCAGGGTTATGAGCAGTCGGGACGCTGAAGAGGGTATACGCTCTTTTATCGAGCGCCGCGCTGCTGCATTTACCGGCGAGTAGAACCTCGCTCGCAACCGTTTCTAAAGCGGTACCGTAATCACGGTTAAGGTCAGCGTTATAGGACACGCCGAACAACTTGGGGATCATGGCCAAAGATATCTTAGTGTTTAGCGATAATCTCACCCGAGAGTAATCTAAATTCCTAAGCGAAGAGAGGAGAGATCATGAAAAATATTAAGACGCTTGCTGACGTAACGCGTGTACATGCTCAAGAGCGTGGAGACGCTTCTGCCATGCTGAGCGCTGACGATGGAAGGGAATGGACATATGCCGAGCTCGACAAACAGGCCAACTTGGTTGCGAACGCTTTACTTGCCTCGGGTGTAGGGCCAGGCGATCGAATTGCCTACTTAGATAGGAACGCACCAGAATATTTTATTTTCCTATTTGGTGCTGCGAAGGTTAACGCCGTATCTGTTGCAGTAAACTGGCGGTTGGCTAATGAGGAGATGGAATACATCCTCAATCATAGTGAGGCTACGGTGCTATTAATAGGTGAGGAGTATCTTCCCGCACTTCGGGAAATGAACCTGTCCGCGATTAAATCAGTAGTAGTGCTCGGTGATCCAGGCGAAAGCGGGCATCCCACATTTGATCAGTGGTTGGTAGGAAGAGCAGTTTCAGATCCAAATGTGCAAATCCTGCCCGAAGACACTTGTTACCAGTTGTATACCTCTGGCACGACAGGATTACCCAAAGGCGTTGAGCTCACTCATTCAAACTTCATGCACAGCATGCGCGACTCACTTGTAGCGACCAAGATGACTGATAGTTCGGTCAACCTGGTATGTATGCCGCTGTTTCATATATCGGGAAGCGGTTGGGGAGTTTTAGGACTTTTCAACGGCGCTCGCTCTATTTTGCTTCGAGATGTCGATCTCGGGGCAATTTTTCGTCTCATACCGCAATTTGGTATCACGCACAGCTTGTTTGTACCTGCCGTATTACAATTTTTGCTGGCGGAAGAAGCTTGTAGGGAAACAGATCTTTCCTCATTGCAAAGCATTACGTATGGAGCCTCTCCTATTACAGAGGCGGTTTTAGTCGACGCTATGCAAACATTCTGCTGCGAATTCGTGCAAATTTATGGACTAACGGAAACCACAGGTGGCATTAGTGTTCTCGAACATGCCGACCATGATCCTGAGGGGCCTCGGTCGCACCTTTTGCGATCTTGTGGCAAAGCTATCTCAACGCACAGCATTAAAATTCTCGATCGGGACTCAGGTGAAGAAATGCCGGAGGGCGAAGTCGGTGAGATTTGTGTGGCTGGGCCACAAGTGATGAAAAGTTATTGGCGAAACGAAGAGGCGACGAAAGATAGCTTCATCGACGGTTGGTTTCGCACAGGAGACGCTGGGTACCTGAATGATGGTTATTTATATATCCACGATCGGGTAACGGACATGGTCATAAGCGGAGGCGAGAACATTTATCCCGCTGAAATCGAGAACGTCCTGATGCGACATCCGCTTGTTGCTGATTGTGCGGTTATCGGCGTGCCAAGTGATCGCTGGGGCGAGACTGTTAAGGCCATAGTGACGCGCACTGACGAGAGTCTGAGCGAGCAAGCTCTGATCGAACATTGCCGCAAATCGCTTGCAGGCTATAAGTGCCCAACTTCTGTGGACTGGATGGCTGACATTCCTCGGAACCCCTCCGGCAAGATTCTCAAGGTGGAGTTGCGTAAACCTTACTGGCGGGGTGAGTCTCGCCAGGTCTCCTGATTTTCTATACCCATTAGGGCCTAGATTAAGGCGTTGCCTGTCGCAAGAATAGGGAAAAAGATGAGAATGAATCTCAATACTATTAAAAAACAGCATTGAGCATGCTACCAATTAATTGATTAGCTGAGGGCGCAAGTAGTTTTTAATTTTTGGGCGGTCAAGTTAGTTTTAATATAAATATCGAACCTAATCGACACGATACCAGCGTGAAGAGTTTTCATCAGGCGCTATTCGCCGTACGCCTATGAATGACCACGACCTCGTAGAGCAACGTTGTCAACAGGTACCTTTTGAGGTCAAAATCTAGACGGCGCTTGTTGTTTTACACTGACTAAACCCTTTCCAAATACACGCCGGCTCGTCGGGCTAAGTACAGAGCTGACGACCATATAGAGACACTGCACAGTGCTAGGCCTTTTTATTTTCCTGTCTCTCAGCCGGAGTTGGAAACGAGCTGCCGCCGCTAGCGAGGTAACCTTCTGGCACTAGAAATCCACGGGTCATTAAGGACTCGCCGTCACCGACATGGGTTAAATGTTTAGCGATGGCTTGGATCCCATCGCCTAGCGCTGTGCTGCTGAAGATCCAATCGTTTAAGGCCTCATGACTCGGCGAACTGTCTCCGGGCTGGGCGGCCACTGCTTCATGGTAAAACGTACGTAAGTCATCGACCATATGACGAATTAGCAGCGGCATCTCAAATTGCCAGCTGATATCTCCCGCTGGTAGATCGGTCACGTTGCCATGATCGGCGATTTCACCCAACGCTCTAGCAACCTGCTCCACCTGATCTGGTCCGGCACCGGTCACCCCAAATAAGGTTCTGTCCCGAGTCGCCCTAGTTTCAGCAGACCATGGCGCCATTAGGTTTATTTCGGCGAGTATTCGGGCCGAAATAGATTCATCCTCAGCCACCGCGAAGCTGACCGGACACGACCAATCGCTAGAACCAGATTCTACGGGCGCCTCAATCGGATAATCTTCTATCGTTGGCTCGACGGCGCTCTGCAGCATTTCAAAACTTGCCCGCAAAACATTTTTCTGAAACTCAGTATCGCCGGCGGTGCCAAGGGGGCGGCCAAGCGCAAAAGGCACCCATAGCGCCCGTGGCGGCCTAACCGCCTCGGATTGTTCACGGATTAAGCTAATGGACGCAGTAGCGACCCCGGCACGTTCTATATAATTCGCAAGAGCGCCAACGGCACCCGTACATATGGGTCAGACGGGCACAATCAAGGCTACATCTACTTCGCCCGCCGCAAGCAGCTGGCCGACTTCTTCGCCCGCCTTAGACAACGCATGATGATTGGGCTGCGCGCCCATAAACGAATAATGCCAGCTGGAAACGCCGCCAATTTCACCGTCCGCGGCCATTTCCCGCAGTCTATCCAACGGAAACCAAATATTTGGATCTTGTTGGTAGGCACTGCGATCAAAATTGGTTCTGATATGCGAAACCACAAGATCGCCAAAGTCGGCATCACCAGGGATTAACCTGTAGTCTACAGCGCCAACCTTAAAGGGAACGTCTGTGCGCCGGTGCAGGCCGGCGGTAGAAATGATTGCGACAATGCAATCCTTTAAAGGTTTAGGCGTAATCCACGGTGCCGGCGCGACAGGCTGCATTTCACTGGAGCGTAATCTCATATGCTCGGCCTCAGTATCATGAAGGTCAGATAAACGAACCATTAAACTAAACCGTTAGGATTGATCGGTGATTTTAAAATTTTTAAGACGCTAAATTCAATGCATCGGGCCTAGGACTAAGGCGCAACCTACTCAACGCGGCAAGCAATAGTTCTAGCGACTTGGCAGACAGGTTTTGGTTCTGCCGCGTAATTTCTATAGCAAAGCCCTGAACGTATCGGTCGTCATCTTCAAGAGTTAGCGCCAACAGTTTTTCTATTTGCGCGGCGGAAAATTCATGGTTACAGGCCGCCTGTAACAAACTATAGGCAATAGACTGTCTCACCGTTGACCTTGGAAATAAGGCAACCGCAGTATTATTAGGCTCGACTCCCGGCGCCAACCTTTGAATTAGCGCGTCGATTACCGCGCTAAAGTCTGCGTCTTTGCACCGAAGAATTTGACCCATGGCATAAGCTGCGTTTGATCGAACGAGATCATCTTGATCCTCGGTTAGGGCTGCCAACAAAGCCCTTACAACCTGAGCATTTAGGCCATTTGAAGACTCACCAAGCGCATAAACTGCCAAACGCCGTACGCTAACGCGCTGATTATCAACAAAGCGCAGTATCTTATTGGCCTGAGCAGAACCGGATATTTTCAGCCCATAGCACGAGGATCGCCTAACCGACTCTTCGGCGTGCGTTAACCCTTCAAGCAGCACATCTACAGCCGCATTGGACTGCATTTCCCCTAAAAGGTAAGCGGCCTCAACCCGTTTAGCTTCATTGTTACTAAACAGCGACTGTTTCACCTCAACCAGAGACTTAGACACCAAAGCGTTAGATTCTGTGTTGCTCGACCAGTTCCAAATGTTACGCACAATCGGTTGAACCTCTGGCAAAAGCTTCTGTATACATTCGGTTGCATCAAACCCCGACTGACGCTGCCACGCCGCGCAGGTGGGCTCTTGAGTGCGCATAAAATGGAATTTATACATAAAACGGTCTGCAGCCTGTAAAAATGTCCGCGAGCCTCTGTGCAAAATATCGTAGTGACATAGCACCACACTGCCTTTGGGTACGGTTATAAATTTACGCTGCAGGTCTGGTATGCCCAACGAGGCAACGGATTCGTCTAACCTACGATCTCGAAAGCTCAAATCTTCGTCAGCTAACTCCTCTCGAGTAAAAGCTCGGCCTATCCCGTCGAAGGAATGCCATGTGCCGTCTGGTTTTTCAAAATCATTGGTCCAGTACTGTGTCCCTAAAATAAGCTCAGTGGGGCCGTTTTCAGGGGTCACTTCCTGAGGATAGTAAAATAGCAGCGCCCAATCCGGGCGATGCGCCCGGTAATGTCCGCGCTCATTCCACGGGAGGTTGCCGTCTTGGTGAAAGACCTGATCTGCATTAGAACTTTTATGCACAAAATTATGCGGATGAATGACATAGCTATCGCCAAGTATACTGCGTAATGCCCCGCTTACCGACGGGTCTGCAAATAGTCGGTCTATCTCAGGAATACGCGCACGCAGACTGTCGCCAATAATATCTAAATGCGCGGTGTTGCTGCGGGAGTCCTCGACCAGGGCATAAATTTGCTGGGCGCTTCGATAAAGGTAGTCATGAAAAGCTTCGTCCAAGCTCTCGGGCTGGATGACTAAAATCCCATCAGATAAGTATAGAGCATATTGCTCGTCGGTTAATAAGTGCTTCATAGCTAATTCGGTCTGAATTTTTTACTTACAGGCAAAAGCATGTTCCCAAACACGCTTAGTCTATAATCAACAATTTTGGTTGGTCCTACTTTAGCTTACGCCCTTGCACCACTAATACAAAAGCAATACCGCCTAGAGTAAGCAAAGTCGACAGCACAATCCTTTGGTTGAGTGGCTCAAGCAACACCAGCGCCCCACCAACAGCGGCAATGGCAGGCACCGAAAGCTGTGCAAACGCGGCAGTTACCGAGCGGATAAGCCCCAACAAATAATACCAAATCGAATAGCCAAGTCCTGAGGTAACCACGCCAGAAACCGTTGCCGCCAGCACGCCCTCCCAGCTTATTGAGACATTTTTAATTTGGCTGAGGCTGACTACGATAGCGATCAGCGACGCGTAGAAGAAGTTTTGCGCCGTCGCCTGAGTCGGATTTTTACCGCCTGCGCCCAATAATGAATAGATCCCCCATGCGACACCGGCAATCGCCATCAGCCCAGCGTACCTGAGCGGCGGCGATTCAAGCCCTGGCGCAACAAGATACAGCAGCCCTGAAACCGCAACCGTATATCCTGCGATACTAGCTAAAGTCGGACGTTCGCCGCCCTTCAGCGCGTGGGCCAGCATAGTGATCTGCACAAAACCAAACAACAGCAACGCGCCTGTTGCCGCGCTGAGTTGGTTATAGGCGAAAGAAAATCCCAGTATATAGGTCAGCAGCGCAAGCACCGGCACAACTCTTGGCCTAGCGAGGTTGAAAGACGCGTCTTTAATATAGACAAGGCACATTAAAAAAGCCGCGCCGGTGATCAGCCGCAAGGCTGAAAAGCTAGCGGCGTCTATAAGATCTGAACCCAGTGCGTAGCGACAAAGCACAGAATTCGCAGCAAAGGCGATCATCGTTATGACGGTGAGTAAAACCAGACGCAAGCCATTGACAGCTGTACACACTCTACGACCTCTCTGCTCGACTACTGAGGCTATACGAAAGTCAGACCCCCCTTGTTCAACGCGTATAAGTCGATCCGACGTGAGGCGCTGTAAGGCGAGCCGAGCGGCCAAATAACTTTTCGCGAAAGGTGCCCGCCCGATAGCTGGCCTTAAAGACTCCCATCTCCTGAAGCTGAGGTATGACCAAATCCACAAAGTCCTCCACGCATTCTGGCATCACTGTGTAAGCCAAATTAAAACCATCTAAACCCGAAGTTATAAACCAATCGTTAAGTTGGTTGGCAACGCTTTCCGAGGAACCAGAAATAACCGGCCCCGCGCCGCCAATGGCAAGACCAGATGCCCACTGCTTAACCGTCGCAGTTTCGTTCCCTGCCAACGCAAATTGAATGGCGTCGGACTTTACCTCGGTTATTTTGGCATTCAACTCTAGGGTCGACAAATCGGTACCCATCCATCCAGAGAGTAAAGCCAAAGCGCCTTCATGAGAACAATACCGTTTATAGTCCTCCAGTTTTTCTAAAGCCTGAGCATTTGTTTGCCCAACGATGACGGTAATCGCGCCAAAAATTTTTAGATCCTCGGGTTTGCGCCCGTTGACTAGTGCTTGGGCGCGCAAACTTTCTACTGATTTCAAGTGTTGCTGGGGACTGTTACCACCGATAAAAACGCATTCTGCATGTTCACCAGCAAAGGCTTGGCCCTTTGGCGAAGTGCCGGCCTGAAATAGCACCGGCGTTCGCTGAGGAGAGGGCTCGCAAAGATGAATGGCATTGAGCTTGAAATACTCGCCATCGTGCTTCACCGGCCTTACTTTTTCAGGATCGGTGTATATGCCTTTTTCCCGGTCTCGAATAACCGCATCATCATCCCAGCTGCTCTGCCACAGGCCATAGACCACCCGCATATATTCATGAGCGATTTCGTAGCGAGTGTCGTGAGCCTTTTTCTTGTCCTGTCCAATGCCTTTAGCCGCACTGTCTAAATACCCGGTGACAATATTCCAGCCCATGCGTCCATCGGTTAAATGATCTAAAGAGGAGATTTTTCTCGCAAAACTATAGGGCGGCTCATAGGGTATAGAACCGGTCACTCCAAAACATAAATTTTGCGTTACCGACGCCATAACCGGCACCACAGTAAATGGATCATTGGTAGGGATTTGCACAGCAGCACGCAGAGCAGCATCGGGCGACCCTTCATAAACATCGTAAACGCCGGATACGTCCGCCAGAAATATACCGTCGAATAATCCTCGCTCCAGAGTATTCGCGAGTTGCTGCCAATAACCCATGGAGTTAAATTGCTGGGAGGTGTCGCGTGGATGACGCCATAAACCTTGCGACTGATGCGCAACACAATTCATGTGAAAAGCGCACATAAGCATTTCTTTCCCCACTTTGCCCACCTTGTGCCCTGATGAAGCTTTGATCCTACAGTGGTTTATAAAGTTTCTAAAATAATCGCCGCCACACTGCTTGTCCTAATGCTACTGGAGCGTGCGCTTCCCCAATCTTAACTTCTGCTATATCCGCTGATGGTCGACCTGAATTCTAACGGCAATCCGACAGCTTTAAGGTGGTAGCTACGGGTTCTGCTCGATAAATATCATAACTCATTGTTTTTGCTGAATTTATTATATTTTTCTTAACATGCCGCCACTTGAGCAATCTCATAGGAGGGCCCCAGCCACCCACACCCAAAAAATTGTGAGGCTCATGCTCGAGTCGGTACCCCCCTAAACGCGTATGCGTATCAGGTTCCGCTTATATATGACATTTGCCTCGCACGATGTTGTCTCAGGGCAAATCAACCTAATCCCCTCCCATAGACAGCCAAATTTTGAAAAGGACATGACCGTATGAATGATCTTGATCAAACACCCCTCAGATGCGGCGCCAAAACGCGCTAAGGCGTGCCTTGTGCGAAGTTCCCCATGGAAGGCAAACGACGGTGTCGGCTGCACGGTGGCCTGAGTACGGGCCCCAAAACGCCCGCAGGCAGAGCCGCTATCTCGGCCGCAAACACCAAACATGGGCACTATAAGAACTGGCGAAAGAAGCAGGCTAAGGAGCGGTATTACCGAGGTGAGATTAAGCGAGTGATGCAGGAAGCCGAGCTGGCGGGATTGCTGGAGGGCAAGTGACCAGTGCGTGATTGCAGGGGGCTTTACAACATTTCCAACCTTTTCAGAGTACTATCGCTCCGCGCCGCCAAGGGCTAAAGCTAACTGAGGTTTTTGTTCCGATAGTCCATCTCCCCCGCACCTTGGGATGAAACTTTGGTTCAGCTGAAACTCTGATATTGATCATTGTAGATCCTGAACCTCCTAAAGGTGTGGCAGACTGCGCAGCAATAAAAAGAATAAAAGATAGATGGATGAACTACCGACCAGAAATAGACGGTCTGAGGGCAATTGCTGTGCTCCCAGTAATTCTCTTCCACTCTGGTTTAGAGGCCTTTAGCGGCGGATTCGTTGGTGTAGATGTCTTTTTCGTGATTAGCGGCTACCTGATCGCCACACTTATTATTTCGGAAATGAAGGCTGGCGATTTTAGGCTGCTGGGTTTCTACGAGCGAAGAGCACGACGTCTTTTACCTGCTTTATATCTCGTGTTGGCTGTTTGCATGCCATTCGCCTGGTTCACGTTTATCCCTGCAGACTTGCGAGACTTTGGCCACAGCCTCGCGGCTTCGGCAGCGTTTCTATCAAATTTGATGTATGCCGAAGCTATGACCGAATATTTCGACAATTCGTCGGAATTCAAACCATTAATCCATACCTGGAGTCTTTCTTTAGAGGAGCAATTTTATGTCCTCTTCCCCTTGGCGTTAGTTGTGCTTTGGCGCTTTGGGATTAAGTGGAGTATTTTTTTTCTCTCGATGTTTTTCGGGCTGAGTTTTTTTTTGGGGGGTTCTAGGGTCGCTATTCCAAGGCCATCCATTAGATTTTTTAGGCATTAAAGGCGCCTATTACGTTGGGAGGCTTTGGGAACCATTTCTTGGTGTTCTTACCGCTTTTTATTTAATTTATAAATCTCCCGAGCGATCACCAGCAGCTAACCAAATGATGAGCCTATTAGGCTTAGCCATGGTCATTCTTTCCTTCGTTGTTTTTGACAAGGAAACCGTAATACCTGGATTTAATGCACTACTGCCTACGGTTGGAACGTGCTTGCTAATTATTTCCACAAAACCCGGCACGATCGTACATCACCTACTGAGTTTTCCACTTTTGGTTGGGATCGGCCTGATTTCCTACAGTGCTTATCTTTGGCATCAGCCGCTGTTGGCGTTTGCTCGACATCGCTGGTTTGACGTCATCCCCAGCCAAGAAGCAATAATCCTTTGCCTTGGTAGTTTTGCGCTTGCGTATATCTCTTGGCGTTTTGTGGAGCTGCCGTTCAGGGATCGAAAGCAAATTCTGCCACGCACGATTTGGGTTTCCTCGCTGGCAGGATTGGTATTTTTCTTATCAGCAGGATTTCTATTTACAACCGATTTCGCGAGATCGAATTCGCCAAATACTCTATCAACTATGGAGTACGGAAGTTTTGTTTCGTGGTATTCAGATATGGGACACGTTTGCGATAAGTGGCAGACAGAACCTGATGTGACATGGTGCATGTTTGGTGATCTGCAGTCTGATAGAAACGTCGTCCTCTACGGCGACTCTCATTTATGGGCCGCACTACATTCGCTAGACGCATCGTTCAAAAAAGTGGGCCTGAGAGCCACTTGGCTGACTGGATTGAATGTTGATGGGTTCAATTGTAGCTCGACGATATTTACCGGTCAGCAGATAACATTGTGGAATGAGGAAAAAGTAATTCAATGTCCTGACCACTTTAGATTTGCGCTCTCTAAGTTCCAAGACGCCGATGTTTTTATTTTGCTCAATCGTTGGTCAATCAAATATTTTTATTCGGGAGGTCCCATCGACAACCTTGGTTTCTTTAATCAGCATCTTGGATGTGAGGAGATTCAGGTGCCCTTTAAAGAGAGGACTCCTGTAGACAGCACAGGGATTCTTCCGCAAACAAAAGAAAATATGCGTCAAGCAATTCTTAATTTGCTTGATTCGGCAAGCTCAATACTACCAACACTCTTAGTTTATCCTGTCCCCGAAGTCGGCTGTGATCCTTATCGATATAACTTGCGCCATAAGTGGGCGACTGGCAGGGAACTAGAAACATTGAGCTTCCCCGCCGCCGAATATGATCGGCGCAACAGCTTTGTCATTGATATTTTCGACCAATACGTCGCGGAGCATTCAGAACGCATAAAGCCTGTTAGGTTGCGCACCGCTTTCTGCGGAGCCGGTGAGGACGCAATGTGCTCGCTTATTGCAGATTCAAAGCCTTTGTACGTAGACGATGATCATGTCTTTGAGCACGGCGCGGACTTAATTGTTGAGGAAATAATGAAGGCGCTGATGTGAGCACTTGTGTTCGACGTACATCTCACGAAAGCACTGCGCAATGTTTTCAAGTCGCGGGTTACCCGAGCGTCTTCGCTCACGGGATGCTCACCATGGGCATGACCGGTCGCTTATTGACCCATACGGTGGGGGATGGGCGCCTGACGCGCTATGGAGTACGCTTCACGGCCCAGGTCTGGCCCGGGGATGATTTATCCGCCTCTGCCACCGTGACGGCCATTGATAGGGTAGAAGGTGCACCCATCGCCGAGTTCTCATTGGAAACAAAAAATCAGGATGGGGTTGTGGTGCTCAGCGGTTCCGCCGCCGCGCGTCTCGATCCTTAATTCGTGGTACGGGTCCGGCCGCCGGCCGGGCCCCTAGTTCCTCAGACCTTACTTAAGCCTCTGCGCCCTTCCCCAGTAAGCGCCCCGTGAGCACGCCGGCGGTCATAGCGCCGTTCACATTGAGGGCCGTGCGCGCCATATCGATGAGCGGTTCCACGGAAATCAACACCGCCGCTACGGTGACGGGGAAGCCCATGGCTGGGAGAACCACCAGCGCTGCGAAGGTCGCGCCGCCCCCGACCCCTGCAATACCGAAGGAACTGATGGCGACGATGGCAACGAGGGGCAGGATGAAGCTGAAGCTCAGGGGATCGATGCCCATGGAGGGCGCGATCATGACCGCGAGCATGGCGGGGTAGATGCCGGCGCAGCCGTTTTGCCCGATGGTGGCGCCGAAGGTGGCTGACAGGTTAGCGATGGGTTCCGGCACCTTGAGCCCGTCAACCTGTGTCTCCACGTTCAGGGGAATGGTGGCGGCGGAGCTCCGGGACGTGAAGGCAAAGGTCAGCACGGGCCAGACCGTTTTAAAATAAGAACGCACGTTGACGCCGGCTAGCCGCAGCAGGATGCCGTGAATGGCAAACATGATGGTGATGGCCACGTAGGAGGCGCCCACGAATTCCACGAGGTTCCAAAGGTCCTGGGCATTAGAGCCTGCCACCACTCGGGTCATAAGGGCGAGGATTCCGTAGGGGGTCAGAGCCAAAATCATTTGCACCAGGCGCATGATGACGGCCTGCAGGGTAAGCACCGCTTCCCGAAGCTTCTCTCCCCGGACTGGATCTTCCTTGGCCACCCCGAGGGCAGCGAGTCCAAAGAGGATGCCGAAGATCACCACGGCGATGATGGAGGTGGGGCGGGCGCCGGTGAGGTCCGAGAAAATATTGCTTGGAATGAAGCGCACTAGCATGTCGGCCAGGCCCAAATTGGCCACGTTCTCATAGCGAGAGGTGAGGGATGCCGCCCGCTCAAGCTCCCGCGCACCCTGAGTGATGGCATCGGCGCTGAGGCCGAAGAAATTGCTTACGAAGATGCCGACGAGCGCGGCCACGGCAGTGGTGCCGACGAGGACGCCCACCATGCTGCCGCCGATGCGTCCAAGATCCGCCACCTCGCGCATGCGCACCACGGCGGCAATCATCATCACCAGTACGAGCGGCATGATGACCATCTTCAGCAAGCTGATGTAGCCCAAGGCCACTACGTTGGTCCAGGTGAGGGTTTCTTTCACGGCGGCATCGCCGCTGCCGTAGAGGAACTGCAGGGCAAGGCCGTAGCCTGCCCCTAGGAGCAGGCCCAGAAGGATCTGCCGGCCAAGGGTTAAGCGCGGTTTTCGCAAATTGAATAGCACCCCGGCAAGGAGGACAAACACCACCAAGTTGGTAATGGCTGCGAAGGACATAGGTAATCTCTGTTCCCAAGTCGGCGAACCCTAGCACCGGCCTAGCCAGGTGCGAAGGGAATAAATGCGTTAATACGCCTTTTTTTAGGACTCGACCCAGCACCTGCAGAACTTCAACTAGTGTGCGATCACGTAACAGCCTGCCTAAATCAGATTTATCGTAATTTAATTTTTTTGCCAAATCGGCCTGGGTTGCAAAAAACCTTTTTGTAGTCGTGGCTGATGCAGGGAATACCCTCTTTGGGTTCTCTAATAAGGCGACACCCTCGCGCAACACCTGCGTCAGCAGTTCCCTTATCGACGTATAGGCACGCGCGTGTATAACGCCGATAACAGGAGAGGTGTTGCAAGTGTTGCGGATGCCACCTGGTCTCTTAACGCCAAAAACTGCGAAAACTGAAAAACTGCGTTGAGTAAGGGGCGCGAGAATTCAGAGTTAGCGCCTTACCTTTTATTAGGGACAGACAAGACACAGCCTAGGGCCCGGTCGGTCTGTCCGGTTCTAAGAATACTTAACCGACCGAAAAGTAAGGTTGTGTCACGGCGAAAGAACTCGCTTCGATTTCTCGCGAATCCAATAAAGAAGCTCCTCCAAGAGAGTGCGAAAGGGTACGGAAACACGTCAGATTCTCACGCATTGTCCTCGATTGGATATCGTTAGTGGCGGTGTATTGCCCATCTGGACGAATGACTTTCTTTCGTAGGCGAGTGTCGCCTCGTTAATCCTATGTTCTCGTAAGGTTGTAACAGAATCACTTCTGTCAGTTGACCTCAAGATCCAAAACTCGTTCTCGTGCGCCACAGACACTCTGATATTTTCTACAAACAACTTATGGCGAACATCGAACACAGCAAGATCCCCCTTGAGTTGATCTTCTTCGAACAATACAAAGGTCTCAAACATCTGCGTTTTTTCGGCAAAGGAGCACATCAGTTCAAACGAGACTGGATCCAATGTTCCAAAATTAGCCTTATGTTGCGAACAGCTAAATGTCAACGGCAAGACAATAGCAATGAATCGCAACTTCCTAGAGCTCATTCGCGTCGATCGATTTACACGATTTTCACTGGTTTGATAAGCTCGTGTAAACGCGATTTACAAAACCCAAAGATGCTGTTTCGGGCCCATAAACTGCGTCGAAGTCCGAAGTCGGCTTGGCATCCATTACCTCCTGCATGGTTTTGCCGTCTGCGATCATAGCCGCGATCCGGGAGCGAACCGTCTTCAACATAAATATATAGCGGGAAAGTGCTGGTGCATCTGTCACAGGTCCGTGGCCTGGTATAATTATCGCTCCGGGAGCCATTTCGGCCAGGGCTCGCTCGCAGAAAGTAATCATTCCGTCGATGCCTCCTCCGCTATCAACATCAACAAACGGATAACCTGAATTGTTAAATACATCGCCCAAATGGATCGCATTCTGCTTGCGAAAAACTATTGCTGCATCACCGTTGGTATGGGCATGCGAAAAATGAAACAGTTCAATCTCGTTATCGTTAAAATGTATCTGCATACGATCGTCAAAAGTAAAAACAGGTAAAGCTTGCTTCGGATAGGGTTGCTGGTCGTACTTGGATATCACGAGATTAATGATCCCCCCGCTAGCCATGTCAATCCTGGCGTTCTTGTGAGCAACTATGGTGGTCCCCTCCGGTCCAAGGGCATTGTTGCCTTCTGCGTGGTCGAAATGCCAGTGTGTGTTTATCGCGTAATCCACTCCTTTACCGCCAATATCTGAAATCGCGGCCTCAATTTTGTCCATTACCTCCGGAAATTGATTGTCAACAATCAAAACTCCATCCTTGCCCAAAGAAACACCGATGTTGCCGCCAACACCGAAAAGGACGTACAAACCATCGGCTACCTTTTCAGTCACGATTTCAGTGCTGTCAAAGTCCCAACCGAACGCCGCTGTCAATCCATCAAGATCCAGCAGTTCGGCGTCTTCGCTGGCGTGGTTGTGAGCCCAAACGCCATGCGAAGATGCGACTAATAGCGTGCACAAAAATACTCGCCATAGGTTTTGCATTGTGTTCTCTCCTCGCACTTTTATTTTCATAATCACCGCGTACCTTATCTCCGCGCCCTCCATCCGGTTGTTTCAAGATCAAGTTTCGCAACGCCGAGCCTATGCTAATCGATTGGTAGTAGCACCATGGAAAGAGTGTAAAGGTCGCAGGGCGTTGGTCCAACTAAGCTTTCCAACCTTTTCAGGGTTAGGTTTTACCCTTGCCATTATTTTTCCTAAGTTCGAACCAGGCGAGTTAAGAGCTCCGAGAGGGACATTCTAGAGAGGGTGAGGGGGGGTGACCTACTCTCGGAGCAACGGCAAGATTTCACTAACGTGCTCACGAATGTGTCAAAGGACGCAGCTTTTTTGCTCACGGGATCGTGACGCACAGTCGCGCCATTAAACCTAAAACTGCTATGAGAAGCGGTCGAAAGGGCGGTATTACCAAAGTGAGATCAAGCGCGTGATGCGGGAGGCCGAGCTGGCGAGACACGACCGCGCGCGGGAAGCTTAGCTTGACGGGGGCTCTTTTGGATACTGACGGAATAAAGACGCAAAATAATCGGCTATATTTGAGATATTCGAGTCTTGGTGGGCCCACCAATTTCTCCTCCCCCAATCAAGAGACCTTGCAAGGCGCCTTCCATACCCTCATTCGAGAATGATTCTCGTCTAACTAAGGATGATAAAAAGCTGCCCATGCCAGGCACAGTTCCCCTTGCGCTAGTTACTGAAGTCCAACGTTAGCAATAAGCGGCTTTCGCCCTGAGGGATCGCTGGTGAGCGATGAACTAGGCCGGCGTACTGGTTGCCCTGCCACCCTTCGCCTTTCAGCAGCGCAACGCTAGCGGCTGCTATCTGCTGGATATCGTTCTCGGCTCGATAAATGCCAGATACTTGATCGGCCTTGCCAGCACTGCCAATACCTAACTTTTCTCGGTTGACCGCGTCGTTTGGCAACCACTGTGTGCCAATACCGCAGTACGTTGTCACCAACCTACACGGCACATGATCGACGTGAAACTTTGGACACATGGTATTGCGCAGCACGGTCATGCGCAGACCCACTTGGTTTAGGTCAAACAAGCAGCAAAACATATCGACTAGCTCAGCAATATCGTCTGCGATTTCATCAAAATGGGCGCCAAGCTCTTTGCGCAATTGCGCGCGAGCATCTTCGGCCGCGCAAACGGCTGATAGGTAAGGCTGTTGTCTAGATGCAACAAAGTCGTTAATAAGACATTGGAAGTCCTCAGAAAAGGCGCGCTCCCAAATCGCTATATTGATGTTGGGCTCGTAAATCTCCGCAAGCACTGCTGGATCGCGGCTCACACTAGCACAATGAATATCGCTACCACTCGCGGGCTGTGGAACTGGTTTGTTTGCTTTTAAAGGGGTCGCCATGTTCACGCTTGCTCCCATTGTGGAAAGGGGTCGGAAAGCGTTTCCCAGTACACTCTGCCGCGAAGCACTTCCTCTTCGCTGAGTAAGCACCGATCTAGGGCCTGGATCATGGCCTGCTGATCCAAGTTTTGGCCTATGAAAACCAGTTCCTGCCGCATATCACCGAAAGGCTCGACCCATTGCTTTTCGATAGACGCAAGATAGTCCGAGTCATCCGGCCAACTCTCTTTGGGCACCGCTTTCCAGAACATGCCGGCGAAGCCGTAACGGGCGATGCCTCCAGCTTGGCTCCATTGCCCAGCGAACTCAGGTCGGGTGGCTAGCCAAAAGTAGCCTTTGGATCGGATCAACTTGCCATATTGTTCAGTGTTGTGAAGAAAGTGGCTGAACTTCTCCGGATGAAAAGGCCGACGTGCTTCGTAGCTAAAACTACCAATGCCATACTCTTCGGTTTCAGGAACGTGCTCGCCGCGCATTTCTTTGAGCCAGCCAGGTGACTGCTGCGCTCGGGTGAAATCAAACAGGCCGGTGTTGAGTACTTCGTCGATTTGCACCTCGCCATGCGAAATCGGAACGATTTTGGCGCTGGCGTTGAGGGTTTTTAAGATTGCGGTCAAGCGTTCAATATCGCTCGTATTGGCTAAGTCGCATTTGCTGATCAGTATCAGGTCAGCAAATTCAACCTGATCCACTAAAAGATCAGCAACGCTGCGTTCGTGATCTTCACCCAGAGATTCACCGGTTTCCTGAAGGTATTTGGCTTCTTCATAATCTTTTAGGAAATTGATGGCGTCGACGACGGTAACCATGGTGTCCAGATCCGCCACATCAGATAATGAAACGCCATGTTCGTCCGCAAAAGTAAAGGTCTCTGCAACTGGTAAGGGTTCAGATATGCCTGTGGACTCTATGACGAGATAATCAAATCGTCCTTGTTGGGCCAAATTGGTGACTTCTTCCAAGAGGTCCTCTCTCAGTGTGCAACAGATACAGCCGTTGCTCATTTCAACCAACTTCTCCTCACTGTGATTGAGCGACACCTCGCTCTGCACGATGGCTGAATCGATATTGATTTCGCTCATGTCGTTAACGATCACCGCAACTTTTTTGTTTTCGCGATTGTTAAGAATATGGCTTTGGACGGTGGTCTTCCCCGCGCCCAAGAACCCGGATAGAACCGTAACCGGGAGTTTGCTCGAAATAGCGGTTTGCATTCGTGGAGCCTTAGAGTTTATGAACGTTATAACATATCATTATTTGCCGTATTGATGAGTTTACCCATAGCTTCAAGTCGGTGGCCGCTGCGTTGGTGCTGAGTTTTAGACCGCCTAAGCTATTCAGGTGTGGGCCTCGGCGGGACACGAGCGCGCGCGCGCGGGAATGATCGTCCCTAGATATTTGGGGGTATTTCTGGGGGTATAAATAGAATCTAACGGCGCAATAACAAGCTGAGATAGCCTTTTCGGTAGGTGATTCAAATCCTGCCGTCCCGACCAATTCAATGTCACATAACGCGTTATGAGGTTCAGAAGCCTCGGTTTTTATCGACTACCCTTTTCGACATTTAGCCACGCGCATTTACGCCGACGTCAGGAGGAGTTCAGACTGCGGGAAATGGCACTATGTCAGTGATATCGATAAGCCCCAATTCCAACCCCACGCGATAAAAACTCGACACCGAATTATCATCCAAATTAGTGCTCGTATGCGCGACTGTGACCGAACCACAGATTTGTTTGCATCCTATCTTGGTGACTTCTTGCAGTAACGCAAAGTCACGGAAGTAATCTCGCAACACCTTCTTGCCCTCTCTTCGGCGTCTGGTGTTTTTCCTTAGCAAGTGTGCGTCGACACGATCGGTGATCTTAGCCAGTGCTTCAGGCCTCTCAGCCTGCAACCGATGTGTCAAGGCCGAATACGGGAGTTCGCAGGTCACTTTGTAGCGATCCGCGTTGGGCGCGTGGTAGTCGGCGATACTTGGATCTAGAAAAATCAGCATCCGCTGGATGGCGAGCCTATCCGCTACAAGCCTTGTTATTGCGGATACTCCCCGTTCTTCGTAGGGGTCTCCTTGGGTCACAAGCAGTAGCGGTTTCTCGGGTGGCTCGATAGTCCAACGAGCTTTGAGTTGCTCGAGAATTACCTGCGTAACCCACAATGGGTCCCGACTGTCATATCCACCCATGCCTTCGATCACCAAAGGATGATGACCGCGCATTGTTCGCATAGCTATTAGTTCTTCATCCATGCTGGGATTTTGTGCTTTTTTGCATTGAAAAGCGCTGTGGGTCGGCTTTTGATCAGACGATAGACAAAGAAAGTTGTAACAGTCCCAAACGTTTGTTCAGTCGGGGAAATGCGGCAGGCTGCCAATGACCTCTCCCACCTTTTCAGCGTGCCCTGCGGTCTAGCAACGCCAAAGACTGCTGATACTGAAAAACGGGTGTTAGCTAGGGCGAGAAAGGCTGTAACTCTGAGCTCGCGCTTAAATTTTTAATGAGGGACAGACAATACACCCCTATTGCATGGGTGGGCTTATCGTGGGGCGTACAGCGCGGATTAGAGACCGAAATTGAGCTTGATAAAGGCGCAATGCACGGCGGGTGCGTACTTTATTCTCCCGTTTATCCTGAGGCCATTGCTGAAAAAGCTAGCAGCAGAACGCTGGATTTGTTCAGCTCGGCTTAATGAAGCTTGTTGCAATATTCAGGCACAAGTTTCTATCGGGGAATTTTTTCGCAGCAGGGCCGCTTTTTAGGAAAGATGCCAATCGCTGCTAGTGAGTGAGATTCAGAGCTAGGTGAATCGATATGAAAGGCTTATGTGACTAACGTAACGGCTCTTAGCTCGGCGATTAGATCAAACCAGATAGGGACCGGCCGTGGTCAATGTTTGCGCGTCGGCATCAAGCACCACTTTGGCTCCGATGGGCACGGTGGCTTGGTCAGGCACGTGCCCAATCATCAGGCCTCTAAGCACAGGTAGGCCAAGTTGACCCAAGCGGTCGGCGAAGACGCTGCCGAGACTCAGCGACGGTCCGTCTGCCTCTGAATCGGTAAACTTACCAAGCACAATGCCATTGATTCGCTCGAACACGCCGGCGAGCATCAGATGCGTTAGCATGCGATCTATCCGGTATGGGGACTCGTCTACATCCTCTAAGGCGAGCACCGCTCCATCCAGCAATGCCTCGTACGGGGTGCCGAGCGTCGCGGCGACAAGGGATAGATTGCCACCGACCAAATGCCCCGAAGCCTTGCCGCCGGCAATCGTATGCAACCGATTGTCACGTTCCACTTTGCCAGGCGCTGTTTCAAAAGGCGGCGGTGCTGCCAAATTTAGACTTCGTTGGTGCGACATCAGCACCGATTCGAAGGACCCGTAGGCATAATCCGTGAAGGGTGCATGGGCCATCGGCCCATGGAAGGTGATCAAGCCAGTTGTTCGTTGAACAGCATTTAGTAGAGCAGTGACGTCGCTGTAACCCATCAACACTTTCGGGTTCGCAGCTATCGTGTCGTAATCAATTGACGGCAAAATGCGCATCGCACCGTAACCTCCTCGAATACAAAAGACGGCGTCAATATCGCTAAGGGCAAACATTGTATTAAAGTCCTCAGCGCGTTGAGCATCCTCGCCGGCGAGATAGCCCTTGCGCTTGAATAGGTGCTCGCCCGGTACTGCAACAAAGCCCAAGGACTCCACGATATCGAGGGCAAACCTAATAACTTCTTGTTCGAAAGGGGCACTCGAAGGTGCTACAACACCAACTTTCATGCCGCGCGTGAGCCGGCGCGCAAGCAGTGGCGCATATTCGCTGAGGTTGGACTGTGTGTGCCCTAATGGCGCTCTTAAGAATCCGCCTGCGGTCGCCAGACACGAGCCAAGAAATCTCCGACGCTGCATGAGTTACTGCCTGTACTTTTTTTCTATAGCAAAGATTGCGGCGTTGGTTTCATTATCGAGGAAACCGTCCATATGCTCGGGTGTATATCTCGCCTGAAAGGCCCGAACTGCAAACTGTGACGGCAAATCTTGTACCCCACTCAATTCTAACTTGTAACCAATGTTTGCGAGCTTCGTCTGTACCTCAAGAACGCTAGGTTGCCCTTTTTTTGCGAAAGAGCTTTTGAAGTACGCTATGTCTTCTTCGTCATACCAGGTACCGATGCCGCTGTCGTACAACGTCTTCCACGGAAAAGTCGGCCCCGGATCGACTTTTCGATTAGGCGCAATGTCGGAGTGCCCTACTATATTTATAGGTTTGATTTCGGGGTGTCGCCGCAATATGTCTTGAAGCAAGGAAATCACGGCGCGAATTTGCTCATCAGAAAAGGGCTCAAACCGACAAGAATCATAAAAGGTTTCGCTATTGGCCAGTGACTCTATGGGAGCATCGCACCCTGACTCATTCACGATCTCTATACCAATCGAACTGAAGTTCAGATCGTGTTGGCCATGCCAATAGCTGCGGCCTGCATGCCAGGCCCTATCGCGTTCTGCCACTAACCGGTAAGTTCTTATCGGGTCTTTTAGCCCACCGTTTCCTTCTGATTGCTCTACGAGGTAGTGCGAACTGACTGAATTCGATGAGGGTTTGGTTAGGATCTCGATACTCTTTTGTAGATTCTCCGACGTGTAGTGAATAACGATGTGGCGTACCCGCGAGTCAAAGTTTTCGGAGGGTAACAAAGTATAGGGGCTGTTGGCGCAGCCACACAGAAGTCCAACAAAGGCGCAGACAACGAGGTTATTGAGCTTGAAGTTCAGAAGCGTTCTCCTGACCGGTGAATCGTTTTGGGTCCACATCTTTCGGCACGGTCTTGCCGTGTAAAAGTACGTCAGCAATAAGCTGCCCCACAGCGGGACTGGTCTGAAACCCTGCGCCACCCTGACCTGCAAGCCAGATAAATTGCTCGTCGTCAGATGGGCCAATCAATGGACATCGATCGGGTGTGATCGACCGCAAACCCGCCCAGCTGCTCTTTATCGAGGACACCTTGAATTGGCAAAGAATTTCGAAACGATTTGCAGCTATTGCAATATCGAGTTCCTCCGGTTGGGCATCGCAAGCTGGTGCTGGCGTTTCATCTTGTGGACTAATAAGGAGTCCCGGATCTTCTGGTTTGAAGTAAAGATACTGCCTCAACGTGCGCACCATTGGCCAAGGCGGAGCTTTGCCACCGAAGCCGGCTGTAGCTATGTCAATGATAAACGCGGTGCGCCGACATGGCGTTATCGGAAGCGTTGCGATGCCCGCGCTGTTTGCGATGTCATTTGCCCATGCACCGCCCGCGTTAATGAGCGTTGGCGATGCGAAACTGATATCCGCGCCGCTCACCTGCCAAAGATTGGCAGGAGTGCGCGTTAAGCGAACATCAGTATTACAAAATAGCTTGCCACCATTTTTCCTTATTCCGCGAAGGAAACACTGCATGAGCTGATTTGTATCTATTGCCATCAAGTTTGGATCATAAATAGCACCGGCAATCGCTGAACGTTTGAGTATAGGCACTCGCTCAACGGCTTCCTTTGTCGTTATTAAGCCAAGTTTTGGGCAACGCTCTGACCATTTTGCAAGATAATCGGCGGCTGCGGTCGTTTCATCAGGCCGGATAAGCATCAGTCCGCCGAGAGGTTGCACCAGTGGGTAGTCGGTGAACCCTGCAGGGGGAGAGCTAAAGAAAGGCTTCGATTGCAGCGATAAATCGCTAACGGTGGGGTTGTCGTAAGCCTCGATAAACACTGCTGCAGAGCGCCCCGAAGCATGACAGCCAGGAGTGGCTTCGCGTTCGATAACTGCAACCCTGGCAGACTGGGAGAGGAAGTAGGCGGCCGACAATCCGGCGATTCCTGCTCCAAAAACGACAAAGTCAAAATTATCTTGCATATAGTCTTACTGAAGCTCGCTATTGATAGAGAATTGTTCCTGATTTTGCTGAGTCGTTGCAGAAGTCGGCCACGCTATCGGCAATGTTCAACTTACCGCGCTGCGTTTTTACAACCATTGCTCTGATACATCCCAATCAAACAGTCGCCCATACAGGTGCACGGCCCCGACCATTTTTCGCTGTAGGCTATCATCTAGGCAGGCACATGCTCAAAGGCGGCCACACATCGCGGTTGCTGTTTGCTGATATGCACGGCGAAGCGAGACATCGATGATCCTGTCGGATCGCTGTCTGCACACCAATCCGCGCAAATAACGCAAGGCCATTCAGGCGAGGCTCGGTAGCATGGATTCCTGGAAGCACTTTCACAAAAACGTAAGTGAAAGTTCGCTTAGATAAGACGTTAGCCTCATCTGATGTCTACTGCACGATGGCCGTGCACCACCCAAGGTTGGCCACTAGCTCAGCCCCGAACACCTCTCGCTAGCGCTACAAAAACTGGCGCGAGAAGCAGGCAAAAGAACACTCCTACTGCGGTGAGCTGAGCAGACGATTGCGGCTACTAGGTAAGTTAGCATCTCGTTTTGATACCTTTTGGTGTCTGTTACAACTCTTTACTCACAAAAACTACAAGAAGAGGAGATTCCAATATGGAAAGTTTTGACGGAAAAATTGCGGTCGTTACCGGTGGCGGGACTGGCATGGGACGTGAACTAGTTTGCCAACTGATTTCTGCAGGCGCGCACGTTGCCACTTGTGATGTAATCGAAGAAAACTTGCTAGAAACCAAGGCGCTGGCGGAGAAAAAAGGCACCGGTCAAGTAACAACGCATATTTGCGATGTATCAGACGAGGAACAGCAATTGAGGTTTCGAGAGGAGGTCGCCGTTCAGCATGGAAGTGAGCATATAGATTTGCTCTTCAACAACGCCGGTATCGCGGGCGGCGGCGGTTTTGTAAATCAGGATCGAAGGCGTCAATGGGAGCGCACATTTAATGTGTGTTGGTATGGCGTGTACTACGGGTGCATCACTTTTCTGCCAATGCTCAAAGCAAGTAAGGAAGCGCACATAATAAACACGAGCTCGATCAATGGATTTTGGGCGTCCATCGGGCCGCGTGTGGCTCATACCGCTTACTCCGCAGCAAAATTCGCGGTGAAAGGTTTCACTGAAGCGTTGATCACAGATTTACGTTTAAACGCGCCACATATCGGTTGCTCCGTGGTTATGCCAGGCCATATTGGCACGTCTATTTCAATCAACTCGCGCGCGCTTCTTCGCGAGGGTGACAATGAGGAGTGGAGCGACGATGAGATCGCTTTTTGGCGTAATTTCTTTCTGGAACAGGGGCACCCAGTTGATAATGTTCCGGACGATCACATCAGGCAAATGCTTGCGGAGCAGGCCAAAGCGTTTCGGGACAACGCTTTGATGACCGCCGAAGATGCGGCGGCGACGATCTTGAAGGGCGTAAGGGAAAAACGGTGGCGAATATTAGTCGGGGAAGATGCGAAACTCTTGGACAAATTCGTTAGAGCGGATCCCGAGGCGGCATACGAAGTAGGTTTCTTTGAGGATTTCTCTGGAAAATTCGCCGAGAAGTATGAAGCTGTCGCAAAAAGGAACGACTAGACAAAGTCTTGGTTGAAACCGCGAGAAGAATATCTGCGGCCCTGGGGAGTAGGGGTGAACGCCTCTCAGGGCGATTGCATAGCTCATGGTTCGTTTGTAAATACGTCAAAGCGAGGCTATTTTTGCTCTCAGAGTGATGACGCTTACGCGACCAAGTAAGGCGAGAACTGTGAACACTCAATAGCTGGGTTGGCGCTAACGGATGGCGTGACGCATGTTGGCCTCCCTGCAACCCTAGAGCTCTTCGCAGCAAGAGGCTTAGTATATTTCTTTGACTATTTAACTCTGCGCAAATCGCTAAGCCACGCCATTTCAGAGAATTTAAGGTCTATGTCGAACACAACATCGCCCAAGGTAATTATCACCGGTGCCGGTCCCGCGGGTGCCGTTTTGGCCTTTCTGTTATCTCGGGCTGGTATCAGCACAACACTCATCGAGAGGCACAAAGATTTTTCTAGAGAATTTCGCGGCGAGTTACTTATGCCAAGTGGCCTTGAACCGCTGCACCAAATCGGCCTCTGGGAAGATTTTGAAAAAGTTGGTCAAGTAGAGATAGAAAGGTTTCGAATTTTTATAAATCGAAAGCCGTTCGTCACTCCCCTTGTGAATCCAGCAAAGGTTGCCAAGCGCAGCCCTCGCTGGGTGTCGCAACCTCAATTGTTAGAAATGTTGGTGAAGAAGGCGGCAGATTTTCCGAACTTCACGCTTCTACGGGGAACGCGTGTAAAGAATTTGCTGCAAGAGAGCGATCATGTGATCGGTGTCACAACGGATACCCATGGAAAACTGAGATCTGATTTAGTGGTGGGCTGCGACGGTCGTACCTCAATCGTTCGGGCTAAATCTGGAATACAGGCGCAAGCGGATACGCTTCCCATGGATATCGTCTGGTTAAAGCTGCGCTGCCAACCTCGTAACGTTACCCATTCAGTACACTTCTATATCGGTCGTGGTCGGTTGGTCATAGTTGCACCAACTTACGATGGCTGCGTTCAGGTCGGTTTCATCATTCCCAAGGGCTCCTTCAAGACCCTTCGGGAACTTGGAACAAAAGCGCTCGTCGAGCTAATAACTCGCTATCTTGACGCAGAGGTCGCCGAGACACTTTTGAGTGCCGATTTTGGCGACGCTCGGCCTTTTTTATTGAGCACCGTTGCTGATCGAGCAGATGAGTGGAGTGGTCCCGGTATGCTGCTGCTTGGCGATGCGGCACACACCATGTCACCTGTGGGCGGCCAAGGACTTAACATTGCGATACGCGATGCTATCGTCGCGGCGAATCACTTGATTCCCGCATTGGAAAAGCCCGTCGACACGGACGGGCTTTTGGCCGTGTGCCAGGGTAACGAAAGAGAACGTATGAACGAAGTTGTGCCCATTCAAACCATGCAGGCAAGAGGCCCTAAAATAATGCTGAATGAATCAATTTGGATGCGGGCAGCATTTTCAGTGGCACAAAAAATCGGATCTGGTCGCGAGATTGACGCGTCTTTTGACCCTAATTTTCAGCAGATGCTAATGGGTGTCACATCAGTTCGTTGGCAAACTGAAATTTAGTCGATAAGGATGTCTGGTGACATCCGCAACACCTGCAAAAACCGATCGCACCCCTGTCTACTGCGACGCCTATTTAGCTGCGAGACGGTTCTGAATATTGATTAAGGAAGCGGCGGAATCCTGTACTCTCTTCGCGCTGCTTTTTCCCTATGCTCTAACGCTCGCACGATTCGTGAATGAAGCTGCATGTCCAGCGGATAAAACAGAATAATCAAGGCTGAGAGAGCGCTCGCAACCGCAGGAATTAGGAAGGCGGTTGCGCGAATACCCTGCAACGTTTCCGCGGATTGATCGACACCGGCCGTATAGCCAATGACGCTCAGGACCATACCGATCATCCCGACACCAAGGCCAGAGCCCGCCTTGCTGATCAACTGGCTTAGCCCAAATACGATGCCATCGTCACGGACTCGACTGCGCCACTGCCCATATTCCACGGTATCCGGCAGCATAGACCAGAACATGACAGCCACCGCACCGCCCATAGCGCCATTGCAAAAAGCCAGCACAGATAATGTTGCCACTGCTTTCGCGTCGGAAAAAAATAGCGCTAGGTTTAACAACACGGCGCCGCTCGTTCCGATAACCCAAACCCATCTTTTCGAAAGGTGTCTTGCTGTTAGTGTCCAAAGTGGAATACCGATACCCGCGCCCAATATCCCGACTGACATCACGTTAGACACGCTTTCGGGATGGCCGGCATAGTAGCTGATGTAGTAAACGATTGATTTGCCGCCGATAGCGGAGCCGATAACGCCGACGAAGGAGGCGCCGCATAAAATCCAGAATGCGCGATTGTGGCTCAGAAAAAGAAGCGTTTGCCGACTTGTGACAGGTTCGGGGCTTGCGAGGCTGACTTCTTCTGACGTGGTGAAGAAAATCACGACCATCATCACAGAAGATAGCAGCGCGTAAACGATGGCGACCTGCACAAAACCCTGTCGCATATCACCGTTACCTAAGTAACTCGCCAGTTCGAGCATAGTAGCCGCGGTAACAATGCCGCCGATCATCGCAGCCATCATTCTGACGCCGGCCATCGTGCCGCGTTCCTGACTGTTGTGAGTTAGGGCTGCAGCAAGGGAGGAATAGGGTACTGAGGTTACGGTGTAGGCTGAACGGAAGAGGGTATGGGACACCAGACACGCAATGATCACCTGATCCGGAAACCAGATCGGTGCAGCGAACATACCGACAAAACTGAACCCCATTAGTGGGGCTCCAAATAAGATATATGGTCGGAACTTACCGAAACGCGACCGCGTCCGTGTGACGATCCACCCCATTAGCGGGTCAGACACCCCGTCCCAGATGACGGGCAGCATGATGATGAGCCCGGCGAGGGCGGGGTCGATGTTTAGGACATCGGTGTAGTAGTAAAGCAGATATAAGTTCAGACCCGCGAAATACAGGTTGAATCCAAAGTCACCTGAACCATAACCAACAACGGTCATCCAGCTCACTTTTTTCGCATCGTCTACAGATGCCCTGTCTCTCAGGCTATGGTTCAAAGCGTTGGCTTCTCTTACGCTAACGGTGCGACGGCTAAGCTGAGCATAAGGCGATTGCAGTCAAATTTCTTGGGAATTGCCCCGCCCTTATCAACCTACCTCTTTTCGTTCAAATCAAAGCTCGACGTTGTGTCATGGCAGCATTTGTTACTTGGAGATTGCTCCTACCGTTGGATCCTTGCCGGTAGGTTTTGCTTGAAAAATCTGTGTTTGGATGCAAGTTTTGGGCAAAAGGGAAAGATGGTAGATAAACATGCAACACTCTTTGCCACCAGAATTTTCTGCAGAAGTTATTGCAGAGGCCTCGGAGCACGCAGACACTCCGTATCGTGATTTCGTGGACTCGCGGGAGCCTTACCGATCACTCTTTAAGGCGAATCCCTGGATGCGAGCACCCAAGGCAGGGGATCCGCTCGTCTGGGGAGAAGGGAAGTACTACGACACGACTGTTCCCACTAAGCATCATTATTGGAAGGACTTTTCGTTACCCACTCCAACAAAAGATATAGCGCAGCTGCGGCGCGACTTTTACGAGTGGGGATACTGTCTGATTGAAGAGGCGCTGTCTGCGGCGCAAAACGAGCGAATTTATCGTCGTGTTCGCGAACAAGCCCAGGCAGAACGAGACATGAAAATCGCCTACTTGAGCCAGGCGCAGCAGAACCTCTGGTCGCTGGTGAATAAAGGCGACGTTTTTGTTCAGTGCATGACGCACGATACTAGCGCGATTCAGGCGGGATTGTTGATTGAGCAATTGCTTGACGAAATGCTAGGTTCCGGTTGGCAGCACCTTAGCTACTTAGCCAATATATCGTTTCCCGGATGTTTTCCCCAAGGCATGCATCAAGATCAGGGGCTGGTAGGTTCTTATATTTTTCTCGAAGCGCCGGTACTGGTTAATACTGTTTATGTTCTCCAAGACGTTGACGAGATCAATGGTGGAACCTTGATGATCCCTGGTTCCCATAGGCATTACATCGATGGTAAAGGCACGTTCGGAGAGGTACCGCCACCAGTCAATTTAAAGGCACCAGCGGGTACTATAATGCTGATGGATGGGCGAGTGCTTCATGGAGGTGCGGTTAATCGCTCCGATGCCTTGCGCTATATTATTACTAATTCAGTGGTACGTCCTTTTATCCGCCAACAAGAGTCCTTTCATCTGACTATTTGTCCTCAGGTTTTGGCATCTGCCAGCGAAAAATTTCTTTGGCGCTGCGGATTCCAGGCTACTGGAACGCGCAGTATGGTTGAAGGTTACGGTTACTATGGATCTGGAAAATCTGGTGATTCCAATGGCGCACTTGTGAATACGCGGCGTGCTATGGATGCCGGCGAATATAAACGCATCGGAGAGCTTATTACGGGAGAGTCGGAGCAAGAAACTCCAACATTAATAGAGTTGCAGCAACGATATGAGCCTATGCGAAAACTAGCCCACCAAGTTATTGATGAGATCGAGTTACAGCAAGACTCGGCGGCGCTACATAAGAAATAATTACTCTGGCCTTGTGAAAATTGGCTGACAAGACTGGTGATTTACTGAAAGGGGCGGACTCCACCGAATTTAGATGAGCCGTAAATGAGACAAGTAAGTGAGCTTATCCCAGACGAACTTGCACCTCGCGTTGAGGCCGCGGTAGCTTGGTTCAATTCCTCCCCTGAATCAGCCGGAGAGACTTTTACGGCGACAGGCATTTTAGATCCGGACGAAACGCTTCGCGGTTCGGCGGACCTACAGCTCATTCTGTGCGGTGGCAATCGCTGTGAGCAACACTCATTTCGAGTGACGCGCACGACCGAAACGTGGTCTGTCGAATTTTTGGACGGAATCCCCAACCAAGTTACCGAAAAACTTCAATCGGATCTTGATCCCCCTCCCGGCGCGCGATTGAGTTGGTTAGATAACGCTCTTTCGCAGAACGCTTTTGTGGTCCTGCTCTTCTATCGTGGCTTTTGGTGACCTCCCTGTCGCGCCGAGTTACGGGGCTATGTTGAGGAAGGTGTTGTCGATAAATTTCGAGCAGCTGGGGGTGAGTTATATGCGATTACTAGCGAACCGCAGCGATTGGCGGATCAGGCGCACGATGACTGGGAGCTTAGCTTCGAGAGCATTGGCGACCCACACCAAGAGATTTCCAGAACCTGTAGCGAGAAGGGCTTGCTGACCCTATACGCCAATGTAGGCAGCCTTAGTTTTCTGCAGAGCGGCGTAAATTGGAAAATCGACCACCCCAAGGGGTTTTTCCAACCAGGCGTCTTAGTCCTTACAAAGCAGTATCGGGTGCTTTATCGATGGCGTTCTGTCCCATCGGGCGAAAATTTGAATGGCACCACGATGCGGCCAACAGCCGCTCACGTTTGGGAGCAGACCCGACGGAGTCTTGAGACTGGCGATTCGGCGGTCGACGCGTCTCTTGACGACAATCCCGTGGTTGATCAAAACCCGCCACCACTATTTCTCTTTTTTGCTGCTATTGTCGCTAACGGGTGGTTTGTTAAGCCCAAACCCTTCGTGTACGAACCGGGCATGGAACCTAACTCCTCGCGGTTTCAAAAGGCTATCTCGCGATGGATTCTGTTCTTTTCTGTCTGGATCATCGCATTGTCAATATTGCCGACGACATGGGTTGGAGGGGCGTTTGGCGCTTGGTTGGTATGGGCAATCTTTAACCTTAGATCGACCATGAAACAAATGGGCCGACAGGTTGAGCTTAAGGCCCATTAACATTTCCGAGGTCCGTTTAATTAACTTCTGCGGTCACGACAGAACTTTGCTCGAAGATGATGATGTTCGAACGCAACACCTTTCCACATTCGGAACTTGGTATCTCTCTGATCCTGCTCTTTTGACTAAATTCGATATCGATATGCATAGGTCTGCGCCGGCTTCGAGCAGCCTATCTAAGTCTGAAGAGTTTGCCTACGGGGGTCGGTTTTCTTTGGCTGATATTGGGTCGTAAATCCACCTTTCCTTCGCTGGCGGTCTTTGTTGGCATTTTCTGGGCGAGGATGTGCTAGCCAAAGTGCCATGGGTAGCGGCGTGGCTAGTTGGAATGGGAAACGACCTCAAGTACAAACTATTAAGACGGATAGCAAGGCAGGCTGAAGTGCATTTAGGGCTCATCGCAGAACGCTCCATAGCGACGAAAGCATCGCCGATTCATAGCTCTCTTAACCGAACCAGGAAAATCTGAAAACTAGAACTGACGAGCCATTTGGCCTAAAAATCACAAAATTGATTGGCCTAGCTAACCTCATGTAAAGGTGCGTTTTTGCGAGGGGTCTAAGTATGAGGAACTATGTTGCAGCGAATCGCGAGTTGGTGTTATTCCAACCCTAAAATCTTCTGGTCGATCGTTGTAATTGGCGGCATCGGAGATTTTATGTTTTTCTATTTCTGTATCAGGTGTATAGGAAGACGGGCCCGACGGTTTTTCATACGCAATGAGGTCTGAAACGCTTGCGATATGGGCTAGTGAGACAGCGTTCCCGGGTCCGGGTAATCCTCTTGCCTACGGGCAAGGTGTCGTTCTTAGAGTTCCCAAACACCCTTTGATTGTTTATTTCATTGATTTTTGTCGGCAAAAATTTAATTTTTTAGAGGCTTATCGATAAAGTGGCGCCCTTCTGGTGCTTAAAACAATAACATCGGCTTTGTGCGGATTTTCGCGGTTACGGTATTCAACATGTCTGAACTTTTAAATGTCTGAAATTCAAGGGCACTACAAAGAGGACTGGCACTCGTCCTGGTGGTATCAACCGTGGCTTCGCCTGCTAGTGGGTTTCGCCACTATTAGCTTCGTCATTTCGGTCTCTGTCCATGAATCGGGTCTAGAGTCCTTTTTCTTCATAGGGTTATCTCTGTTATTCGTTGTCCCCCTAGAAAAGCTTATTCCGCGCCACCCGATCGGCACCTTCCGTCCCGAACTCTTGACTGATCTATTCCACCACTTTGTTTCAGGTTTTTTGGGAGTCGTGCCATTAATTTTTTTGTACCCCCTGCTTCACGAGTTTCAATGGGCGACTCTCACGTCCTTAATCCAATCCCAACCAGTTTGGCTGCAAATTGCAGGGGCGCTTCTTCTTAGTGAATTTCTGATCTATTGGGGTCATCGATTTAGCCACGAAATCCCCTTTCTCTGGAGGTTCCACTCCGTTCATCACTCGAGCAAAAATCTCGACTGGCTTGCAGGTGAGCGGCGACATCCAGTAGATCAGGCGTGTATGTCTTTTTTTGTCGGCATTCCGATGATCTTAAGCGGCTTCAGTCTGGTCGATCTACTAATCGTTGGCGTTCTGCAAAATTTATGGGACATGACGATACATGCAAATTTAGGGTGGCGGCTGAAATTACTTGACGGCATTTGGGTTACGAGTGAGTTCCATCACTGGCATCATTCGCTCAACCCAGAAGCTCGCGATAAGAATTACTCGGGGGCATTACCAGTGTACGACTGGCTTTTTCGAACTTATTACTTACCTAAGGATAAAAAACCTGGCCCCTATGGCATTGACACACACATGCCGGAGACTTACCTAGGGCAGCTTATTCAGCCATTTGTTTTCCAGGAAAAAACACGATTGTTCGATAATCGATAGCCTTCGTTTTGTCTTACATCATGATCCTGAAATGGGCTAACGAGCTTTGGCACGATCTTCAGCTATAAATTGCAACCGTTGAGATCAATACGATAATTTCAGGGAACCCTCGGTATCGTCGGGTACGAAATAAAGGCAGTTAGTTAGTTTCTATGCTTGCTTGAGCATGATCTGCTTTTGGCGTCTCGGCCAATACGCTTCTAAATATCGTGATTCCGCCCGCGAAATACTGTGCTTCTTTGAGGCTTGAAAGAAGAACAAACGCGCTCTCTAGCGGACTTCATCTCAGTAACGAAGCTCCTTAAACCAATGGCAACAATTTACCGGCCTTAACTTTGAAAGACCAATTACCCGGTAACTGTTGAATATCCTTTAAAAAAGCCGAAAGCGTGAAGACTGAAAAACGTAAGAGATCCGATTTTTGCCAGATATGCGCTAGCACACCCACGGCTAGATTCACTTTCTATCCGCGCTGCTATGAGACGCAGCAATTTTGTGTTGCTGCTGACGCCAAAACAAATGGCATAATCGACGCGCGAATGGGCGATTAAAGGAAAGGCTTACACATTTGCTTCGCACTCGGGGGGGCTGTGCTGGATGAAAGAGGACGCACAAAATTTGAATACCGACAGAGCTGATCGCTCGACTAGTCTGTCTTGGGCCTTCGGGGGCATTAGTGTAGGTATCAAAAATAACCTGCTTGGTGTTTGGATTCTTTTTTATTACAACCAAGTATTGGGCCTGGATGCTTACTTGGTTTCAATCGCGCTCGCGATAGCGCTTGTAATCGATGCAATATCTGACCCGATCGTCGGGGTTTGGTCTGACAGAGTGCGAACCAGGTGGGGACGCCGTCACCCTTTTATGTACGTAGCTGTCGTCCCCTTTACCGCATCCTATTTTTTTATTTTGCAGGAACCGCCTGGCACTTCTGACGAGAACACTTTCTTTAGACTCTTGATCCTGATGGTCGTCATGAGAATTTCGATGACTTTCTATGAAGTGCCAAGGAATGCGCTGGGTCCTGAACTTTCAAAAGATTATGACCAACGCAATGCGTTGGCTGGTCTAAGTTCTGCATTCGGCTGGTTTGGCGGAGCCGTACTGTCCCACTATGTGATGTCAGCCTACCTGCTCGGAGGGTCTTTTTCTGACGCTGAAGGCTATAAGCTCTTGGGATTTTGGGGCGGGTGCTGGCTTTTCCTCGGGACTTTAGTAGCGAGTCTCGGTACGCACCGAACCATCCCTTCTCTTTATCAACCTCCGACCAAACCGTTGAGGCTTACGGTCGTGTTCGGGGAATTACGTGAAACCCTATCAAACAGGAATTGGCTTATCCTGTTCGCGGCCGGATGTGTCTATGCAATTCAAGTCGGTGCAGATACAGGCACTACAACCTACTACAACGAGTACTTGTGGCAGTGGCGACCTCAAGAAATCGCAATTTTCGCCGTGTGCCAAGCAGTGGCTGTTATCGCTGTTTCGCTTCTAGCGCCCTATTTCTCGAAGGGAAGGAGTAAAAAAAATGTTGCTGTCGCCGTTTTTTTGCTAGCAACCCTTATCGGACCACTTCCTTACTTTCTTCGACTTGTAGACCCTCTAACGGACTTCAGCACGTTTTTTTCGAACGGCACTGATTACCTTTGGTGGACGCTGCTAATTCACAGTTGCATTGGCAATTCACTCGCGGCTCTCGGCTTTATCTATGTTGCTTCGATGGGAATGGAAATTGTGGAAGAAGTGCAAGCTGCCACAGGACGCAGAGAGGAGGCGTTATTGGGGACCGCCAGCAGCATGATGCATAAGTTAATTGGCGCAGGGGGCACCTTGCTCGCGGGTGTCATAGTGTCATTTTCCGGATTCGATGATCCAAACCTCACATATGAGACCGCCACAACTTCTGCGATTACTTCCTTTTCTTGGATCCACGTTGGTTTCAGTTTTTTCTTACCGCTTATATCAACAGCATTGGTCGCGTTCTTCAAAATTGAAAGAGATGACCATGCGGCTCGCACAAGACAACTTGGATACGCGAGAGAAAAGGCGTAACTGTTCGATGGCGCGTCTCGAAGCGTATCTAAGACTAGCTGTTTGCTTCAATCTCGCCCTAAAGTCGTCGGCTAAATACGCAAAAGAGCTATATCAACTTTCCAACAAGATGAAAGGCTCCCGCCAAATAGGGAAACGAACAGAACTGGTCGCCAATCTCCTAAGGTAGCGCTGTAACACGGTTATCGTTATTAACTACTATGATTCCTGTTTTCGCGCAGAGGCGCGGAAGTGGGGTTTGAAAATTACTGGGGTTTGTAACTTTAGATTTGCCCAAATTATTTTGAGTAGGAATGCACGCTTAAGGCATAGATGAAAAACGTCATAGGTCCTTTACTGAAGAGCCCGGCGTAATAACAATAAAAAGGGTCACCAGAAATTGAGATATCAATGAGCTACACAGCGAAGCAACACGAGGTCGCAGGCGATGTGCTAGATGCGATCGAATATTGTTACGAACAGGGTTGGACGGACGGTTTACCCGTGGTGCCTCCGGAGGCTAGTCGAGTGACAGCGATGCTTCGAATGGAAGGGCGTCCGCCTGAGACGGTAATTGCGCATCATCCAGCCACCCAGATCGGCCTGACTTTGCACGGCGCTGCTGTTAATGCCGTCATGGCGGGATGCTTGCCAGAGTATTTTCCAGTGATTGTTGCTGCGTTTGAGGCCATGGCGAAAAAGCCATTTAACTTTCACGGTAGCACGGCGAGCACTGGCGGCTCAGCGCCGCTGTTGGTTGTGAGTGGGCCGGTGGTTGACGACATAGGCATGAACGCGGGAGTGAATTTGTTCGGGCCGGGTAACCGGGCCAACGCGACCATTGGCCGAGCGGTCAGGCTGATCATACTCAACATCTTTCGCATGACGCCGGGTATTGCGGACAAATCCACCCAAGGCAATCCTGGCAAATACAGCTTTTGCATCGCCGAACGGGCCGACAAAACACCCTGGCAGCGTTTAAACGAAGAGTTGGGCTACGCCAGCGAAATCAGTTCAGTCACCGTATTCGCAGGCGGAGGCTTCGTTAACGTCGAAAATCACGGCGGTCAAACAGCCGAAGCGGTGCTAGAGACGGTTGCTGATGCTATGGCAAATTGCGGGTGCATAAGTATCGGTCAAAGCGCTGTGATCTTGTCGCCGGAACACGCGGAGATCGTTGCTAACAGCGGTTTCAGCAAGGCTGACACGAGGGAGTTTTTGTTCCAGCACGCGCGCCGCAGCGAGAAAACGTTGCGCAGAATAGGCAAGTTCAGCCCACGCGAATATGCGTTACAGCAACAAAATGACTGTCATCGCGGCCTAAGCCCGCAGGATATTTTGCTGGTAGTTGGCGGCGGTGATGCGGGCGGACACTCTTCCTTTGTCCCTTCATGGAGTCGCACTCGCGCTTCCATTATGCAAAGCGAGGCGATTGGTGTTTGCGTCGACTGCTAATAGAAAACAAATGCCTCTGACGATCAATCCAAACCATATAAAGACAAGGAGCAAAATATGCAGTTAGAAGATCCCACTGCCACCAGCCCAATTCAAAACCATCAATTGGCCCCTCGCCTGCGGGGTCTCAAAGGTATGCGGATAGGTTTGTTGAGCAATGGCAAGGCTAACGCCAGGGAGCTGCTACTGAAAACTGCGGCTAAGTTTGAGCAGAACGATCACTGCACAGTGTTAGAAGACATGATCTTTAAAACAAACGCCAGTGCTCCGGCAGAGGAGGGTGTGATCAGCGAGCTTGCTGCTCGTAGCGATCTCTTGCTCACAGCCAATGGCGATTGAGGCTCTTGCTCAACGTGCAGTTTGCATGACGGCATTATCTACGAGCAGTTTGGCAAGCCGGCGGTGGTTCTGTGCACGACTCCTTTTGAAGTGACCGCGAAGAACATCGCTCGAATGATGGGTTTACCAGATTATCCATTTGCTTTGCTGCAACATCCGCTCGGGAGCTGTAACGAGTCCCAGCTCGAAGCGCGGGCAGCAGATGCCTACCGCCAA
>CACMHG010000015.1 GCA_902613475.1 K189A clade bacterium | reverse complement strand
TCCGCGTAACTACATCGCCCAGCCAACCCTTTCTTTATCGACTGCGCCAACCTATGTGGATGGGTCCATACAGCCGCGCCATTTAGATCTGCGGCCCTTCATTTTGCAGAGTAAGGACAGTTGGGTAACACCGGGTGGACTGACCCGGGTGGCATTGCAAAAGGGCTCGCTGGTTGTGAACTCCTCTCAGGGCGGCGGCAGCAAGGATACCTGGATTGTAGAGGGTGACTCCTAATCATGTTGTCCCGAGTTGCAGAGAGACTTTACTGGATGTCCCGCTATCTTGAGCGCACGGAAGATACCGCCCGTATTGTGAGCGCCTACAACCATCTGATCATGGATTTGCCGAAGGGTGCAGAGCCGGGTTGGGATATCATGGTGCAGATCCTCGACGCCGAGCCATACTTTCATCAGCGCTTTCGCAGCGTAAACGAACAAAACGTGCTAAAGCTCCTGGTAGCAGACGATGGCGCGTCCTGCAGCATCCCTTATTCCATAGAGGCCGCACGAGAGAACGTGCGCACCACGCGCGATGTATTGCCGGAAGAAACCTGGGAACTGGTCAATGAGCTGTCGCTCTTTGTGCGGGAGGTCGCCCCGAACTCTGTAGGTCGACGCAACCGGCACGCGTTTCTGGCCGAGGTAATCTCTCGTTGCCAAACCATAAACGGCCTTATGGCAAGCACGTTGACCCGAGACCATGCCTATAGCTTTATCAAAGTTGGTCGCCTGTTGGAGTGCGCCGATATGGCGACTCGAATGGTCGACGTTGGCGCCGGCGATATTCTAGATCGTGACGGTAGCACCAGCGCCTTCGATCCCCTGCTTTGGGGGGCGATGCTGCAGGCGCTTTCTGCCGGTAGCGCCTATCGGCGTCAGGTAGGCCCCTTGGTGGATCGAAACGCCGTCGTCGATTTCGTTTTTCTCGATACTGCTTTTCCGCGCTCGGTGAAATTTTGCATGCAAGGTATTGGCCAAGAACTTGGTCGGCTAACCAATCATGAAGAGCCGCTTCGCGCCGTGGGGCGCGTCTGGCGTCGGCTTAACCGCCTGACGAAGGAGGACATGACGCAGGCGGAGCTTCACGCTTTCATCGACGACTTTCAGCAGCAGCTCAACCAGCTACATACGGCAATTGAAGAGGCTTGGTTCCGGGTCGCTAGCGCATGAAGCGCTTTCACTGCCAGTGCGGTGCCCAGCTTTTCTTTGAGAATCATCGCTGCCTAAAGTGCGGCCTCGATGTAGGCTTTGATTCGCAGCTGATGACCATGGTGCCCGTGGACGGCGAGCATGCCGTCTACTGCGGGAACTGGAGCGATCACGGTGTCTGCAATTGGCTACGCCCTCGCGATAATAGCAATCACCTATGCGCGGGATGTCAGTTCAACCGCACCATTCCCGATCTCTCCTTGCCAAATAACCTGCAGTACTGGAATGCCCTAGAGCAGGCGAAGAAGCGACTATTGTTTGCCCTGATGACCTTGGGACTGCCCCTACAGAACGGCTGGTGCGAGCCAAATAGGGGTTTGTTATTCGATTTTCTCGACGATGAGCGCAGTAAGCCGGAGCATTACGGTGGCAATTTCGTGACGTCGGGTTTCGGTAGCGGCGTAATCACGCTCAACGTGCTTGAAGCCGACGATGTGGCACGGGCGACCATGCAAAACGAAATGCTGGAACCCTACCGCACCTTACTGGGTCATTTTCGTCACGAGTCCGGCCACTATTATTGGTCGCTGATTTCAGAAGATGCCGAAATTAGCCAAGCCTTTGTCGAAATTTTTGGCGACCTATCCCAAGACTATGCGGGTACGCTTAAGCGTTATTACGAAAACGGTCCACCAGCGGACTGGCAAGACGGCTATATCAGCGCCTATGCCACAGCCCATCCGCTTGAGGACTGGGCCGAAACCTGGGGTCATTACCTGCATATGCTCGATGCCTTAGAAACCGCGCATGCGCATCAGCTGCTAGAAGAGGATGGTGGTGCGATGAGCATGAACGGACGCATCGCCGCCTGGCAGAAGGTGAGTGTCATGCTGAATGAAATGAACCGAAGCGTAGGTCGCAGCGACGCTTATCCGTTCACTATCGGTGCCGGTGTGGCCCGCAAACTCGAATTAGTCGACCGTGCTATGGCGTATCTTCAAAGGCCGCAGACAAGCTAGGCAGCCGCTCTACGGCCTCACGAATACTTCGGTCCCAATCCTGGCGGATCTCGATCAGATAGGGGTGGTTTTCCTCGAGTTTGCAGTAGCGCTCATAGGCCTTAATGCTGTCGTTCGGATAGAACAAACATTCCAGCGGTGGACCGACCGTCGCGTTAGATCGCATGGTGGAGTCCAGGGACAGTATCGCGCAGCGCATGGCGGTATCGGCGGAGGTGTCGTGGGAGATGATGCGATCGAGTATGGGTTTACCGTATTTCGTTTCACCAATCTGCAGGTAAGGATGCTGCTCGGAGGCGGTAATATGATTGCCCTCTGGGTAAATCAAATACAGTTCCGACGCCGCCCCCTGAATTTGACCGCCTAGAATAAAAGTGGCCGATGCATCGAAAGTCTCGGCGTCAGGACCACCGACTTTTTTGTACTTCGCTTGGGCTTGAGAACTCACTTCGCCGACGTAGTCGGCGACTTCCGCCACGTACTTCGCCTTGCGGATATTGAACTCCGCGTCCTCTTGAAGGTCACGCTGAATGTGGGCAACAACGGCTTGACTGGTAGCAAGGTTGCCTGAGGTCATCAAATATAGGGAGCGCTCCCCGTCGACCGAGAAGCGGTGCATTTTGCTGTAGGTGCTAACCCGATCCGCCCCGGCGTTTGTTCGCGAGTCGGAACAAAACACCAAGCCTTCGTCTAATTGAATTGCGAGGCAGTAGGTCATCGATGCTGCAAAATACCTTTTCGGGTCTGGCCAAGTGCACAACTAATATAAGGTGCCCTCGGCTTCTATGACAACAAAAAACACAAGTCGCGCTGAAAAAGTCGCCAGACAATTTCTCACTTGCGCCAGAAACGAATATTCCTGGCTTAGCGTTTTGCACCTCACTCTTATCGGGGCGGGACATCGATGTCATAACCCCTTTAGACTCTGGTTCCATACCGCGCGGAATTTCCTGCCAACAAATAACGATAATGAAACTAGGAGCTGTTCATGCCAGCGATGCAGAAGTCTCTCGATGAATATTTTGGCTTAACTGAGCATGGCACGACAGTGTCTCGAGAGGCCCTTGCTGGCGTCACCACCTTTTTGGCCATGGCCTACATTACAGTGGTGAATCCGCTGATTTTGTCTGATGCGGGTATGGACTTTGGTGCGGTCTTTGTCGCGACTTGTGTTGCTGCCGCGATTGGCTCGCTGGTTATGGGTTTGATCGCGAACTATCCCATTGGTCTAGCGCCGGGCATGGGGCAGAACGCTTTTTTCACCTACGCCGTCGTAGTCGGGTCCGGACATACCTGGCAGGCAGCACTTGGCGCTGTCTTTCTATCTGGCATCTTGTTCATTCTCATCAGCCTATTGCCCATACGCGCTTGGCTCATTAACTCGATTCCACGCAACCTCAAACTTGGAATGGCCGCGGGCATTGGCTTTTTCCTCGCCTTTATTGCTATGAAGAACGCGGGCATCGTCGTTCAAAATCCCGCAACCTTTGTCAGTCTCGGGGGGTTGATTGAATTTGCACCGCTCATGGCATTAGTGGGCTTCTTTGCCATTACAGCCATGACCGCTCGGGGTAATCGCAGCGCGGTCATTGTCGGCATTCTGTTGGTTTCGGCGGTGGGCTGGCTAACTGGTCAGGCGGAATTTGTTGGCGTGGTATCTGCGCCGCCTTCCGCGGCACCCGTATTTTTGCAGCTCGACATCGCGGCCGCGCTGGATATCTCCATGCTTAGCGTGATTCTGACGCTGCTGCTGGTCGATGTATTCGATACCGCGGGTACCTTGGTGGGTGTAGCGACGCGTGCCAAGTTGGTGGATGAATCGGGCAATCTGCCAAGGCTAGGTAAGGCGCTGTTAGCAGATTCCGGTGCCACTGCTGTTGGCGCACTCATGGGCACCTCTTCCATCACCAGCTACATCGAGAGCGCTGCTGGTGTTGAAAGCGGCGGACGCACGGGTCTGGCGTCAGTCGTCATAGGGCTGCTGTTTTTGCTCTGCTTGCTGCTTGCGCCCTTGGCGCAGAGTATTCCTGGCTATGCGGCGGCTGCGGCGCTGCTCTTTGTTTCCGCCTCCATGGCGCAAAGTCTGGTGGATATCGATTGGCCTGATCTAACTGAATCAACTCCGGCGCTGATCACCGCCATCATGATGCCGCTTAGTTTTTCCGTGGCAGATGGCATAGGTATCGGATTTATCAGCTATGTGGCAATTAAGTTGCTTGCCGGACGTCACAGCGAGGTGCCTGCAGCCGTGTTTGTAGTGGCGTTGGTGTTTGCTGGGAAGTTTGCCTTTCTGTAGGGCGATGAAGTCGGGCAGAAATACGCAGAGGGGGTGAACCCGGCGGATGCCGGGTTCATATCGAGCACTCGATCAGAACGTGTACTGTGCCTTAGCAACGAAGTGCCTGGGCAGTTCAGGCAATACGATGGTGCTGCCGAACAGGTTGGGGAAATTCGCACGGAAGTAACGCTCATCCGTCAAGTTCTTGCCGGTCAGTGAGAATTTCCACTGCTCTGATTCCCAACCAAGGGTCATGTTGTACAGTGTGTAAGCGGGCAACTTGACGCTGTTTGTGTAACCAGAGAATACGTCTTCAACGTCGCTCATGCTCGCACTGATGGTCAAGCCGTTATCGAACAAATAAGTGCCGTATAAAGAGTAAATGTTCTCAGGCATACCCGATCGACGACCACCGCTTGCCGCGTTATTAACCACTGCCCCAAGCTGGCCACCGAATAATAGCTCTGGTGCGACCAAAGGGAGATCTTCAGCACCAACGAAGCTAAAGCGACCGCCGTTTTCAATGCTGTTTAAATTCAGAGCTTCCACGTTGGTATAGGTCGCGCCGACAAAGAGCGAATCGTTGACTGCCCAGCGCACTTCAAATTCCGTGCCCTCAGTTTTTACAGATTGGTTGGTAACGATGGATTGCGCAGAGAAGTCGGTTCGTTCTTGCTCATAGTGCGACAGCGAGAAATACAGGCGTTCGTCCTCTAGCAGCTCGCCTTTAACACCAAACTCAGTGAGTTCAGAAGAGTCGAAGGCTGTGCCTCCTGCGACGTTACCAACCTGCAGCTCCGCGCCTTGGCCGGCGATGACCGTGGATTGCTCGGACATCGTAACGTAGGGAATGATACCAGAGTTCGCGATGTCGTAAGATAAGCTCACTGTCCAAGAGTTGCCAGAGACGTCATCGTCGGCTTCTAGGGCATCATCTGGGTCTGGAAACAACACCTTCTCTACGGGCGTGCTAGATTCCATGTCAATGCGGTCATGACGCGCGCCGATAAGCAAGGAAACACCATTCTCCCAAGACAGATCTGTGAGGAACGCCAGGCCAAGATTGGTGTATTCGCCTACGTAGTATTCGGTGTAGTCATCATCAATGCGCGTGGCTAGCAGGCGTCTATCAAGAGCTGTGCTTGGGCCTGTCAAGTCGCGCCGCGCAAAGTACTCATTCCTGTAATCGTCACCGTGCTCAAAATCGGTGTATCGAATTGAAGGCGATAGCTGCACCGAAGCGATCAGGCTGTCAAAGGTATAAGTTTTACTGATTACAATTTTATCCTCAATCACGTAGGTGTCGTGGAATTGTGAAAATCCATACGCGTTTTCATTCAGGTTCTCGTATTCCTCGTAAAACAGCTGATTCTTGACTTCCCAGCCCGATTCTAGGCTCGCAATGATGTCGAAATACAGCGTCGTAACGGTATTCTCCAGCGTATCGTCAGACGCGATTAGAGTTAACTTAGGGTCCAAAATTGTCGTTCCAACATCGCTCAGAGCATAAAGGCTCGCATCATCAAGGAAGAAGCTAAAATCATCATAGGTCAACGGTGATGGCGTTGTGTTTCCTATGGAGCTACCCCCATTAAAACCACTCCAAAACGCGAACTGATTCAAGGGAAATTCGCCATCTGCCCCATACCTATATTCCTGATGGGAAATGCTGCCGTCGCCATCCGTATCCAGTGGCGGCGGTGAGCCGGTAATGTAGGTGCCGTTATCGATCAGATCTTGGGTGAGGCGGTTCCAACCAGCGTTTTGCGAACCAGCGTAGTCGTGGTACATACCACCAAATTGAATCTGAATCGTGTCACTGAGGTCCATATCGAAGCTGGCTTGGACAAGGGTTTGCTCGACTCCTGGAGCGTAAGTGTAGAAGCTATCGGAGTCCTCGATCTCTCCGTAGAGGTAAAAACCCATGGGCTTGCCAGCGAATTCTGCGGGGCCACCAACTTCGGCCGTCAAAATGCTCTTGTTCCAACTCCCCACGGTATAGGATATCGCGCCTTCGTTTTCTTCAATGTAAGCCCCAGTTTCTTCGATACGGGCGGACTTCGGGTTGAAGTTTAGGTAACCACCGATTTTCGAGGGCCCGTAAATCGGCGATGCAGGTCCGCGTACGATATCGACACGATCTGACGCGCCAATGGGGGTGGGATAGTTGCCGGGGTTATCGAGTCGACGCATACCTCTGAAATATGTTTCGCCGGGTGTGCCTCGAACATCGAGGCTACCGGCCACGCCGAAAAATGACTGAGTGAATGATCCCGGCGAGACGGTAATCAGTTCGTCGATATCTTGCATGTTCATTCGATCCATCAGTTCTTCACTAATGGTGGAAACACTTCGCGGCGTCTCCAGAATGGATTTGTTAAAGCCGAAGATGGATTTCACGTCCTCGCCTGGCAGACTGTTTAAGTCTCCGGTGACGACGACTTCCTCAATGACCTCATCGTCAGCTACTTCTGCTGCTACATGGGTAGGTGCAAAAATTACAATAACGCTCGAGAGCGCGCCAACGAGTAAGGATCGGCGAAGGTCTAGGTAGTTCATAATGTGTCCTTGTTCAGGAGGTTCATCGTTTGGTGTGGCAAAGCGCCGCGTCTATTTGCTGCTTTCCTATGCTAAGAAAGTAAGCAACACTTTGAAACGCATGCTAACAAAGTTTCACCAATGCCCCGTTAAAACGATGCAAAAACCAAGCCAGAAAGAGAGCCTGTATGTGGTGCGCTTTTAGACTTAAGGGTTTTTGTTTATTGCTCACAATAGTGCGTAGACGTGCAATTTAGCACCAAATTAGGGCAATGGAGAGCACTGGCGAGGTTGCTATTCCGCGGTACCCGTCTTGCGCCACTTTTTGCTGTCCTTCGCAGCTAAGTGCTGGAAAAATCGCTATGCAGTTCCCACACTGCACGATTCCAAAACTTAATTGTTTCGAGGTGCGAGTGAAACTGAGCCGTCAATCTAAGAACACACAGATCAACTTTTCCGTAACAAAGTGGGTGCCTTGGTTGTTGCTCCTGCCACTGGCCTTTGGCTGCTCGCAGTCTCCCGCCGAGCCAGAGGGCGATCCCGTATTGCCAGTAAAAGTTGTTATCGTGACGATGTTTGAAATTGGCGAGGATGAAGGGGATACCCGGGGTGAATTTCAGCTGTGGAAGGAACGCCGCGATCTCGATCAACGCATAGCGTTTCCACAGTCTCACCACGACCTTTATTACAACCCAGAAACTCAGGTGCTCGGCATAGTCACGGGCATAGGTACGGCTAAGTCTGCAACGGCCACCATGGCCCTCGGCCTCGATCCGCGATTCGATCTCTCAAAGGCCTACTGGATGGTGGCCGGTATCGCCGGTATTGACCCAGAGGATGCTTCCATTGGTTCGGTTGCGTGGTCCTCTTACTTGGTCGATGGAGACTTGGGGCACGAAATTGACGCCAGGGAAATGCCCGATGATTGGGATACTGGATTCTTCGCCCGCCGTACCCAGTTCCCTTACGATCCGGCCCGCCCCAAGCCAAACGGTGAGATGTTTCAGGCAAACCCCGAGCTGCGGGATTGGGCGTTCGCATTGACGCGTAACGCGAAGCTGGTGAATCCCGAAGAGCTGGAGGAAACACGCGCGCTCTATACCGAGCACCCAAATGCGCAAAAGCCGCCCTTTGTGTTGACCGGCGGCCACATCGCGGCAATGACGTTTTGGCACGGTGCGCTGATGAACGATTGGGCCAACAAATACGTCGCCTACTGGTCTGATGGCGCTACAGATTTTGTTACGTCAGCCATGGAAGAAACCGGGACTTATCAAGCGCTTTACTACCTCGACCAAATTGGTCGCGTAGACCTAAACCGGTTTTTGGTTCTGCGCGGTGGTAGTAACTACACCATGCAGCCACCTGGGGTGAGTGCCGCCGAGAATTTGCTGAAGGAAAACGATGGTTTCGCTGGCATGGAGGCGTCGCTGGAAAATATTTACATCGTCGGCTCGATGGTCATTGACGAGCTGTTGGATAATTGGGAGACCTACGTCGCCCAAGTGCCCGGTGCCGAAGAATCGTGATTGATAGCGAGCGAGGCCGGCCAGCCTCGCTCAGCGTTCCTAACCTCTTGCCGCTGCGAATCGCGTATCGGACGCCAAGGGTAAGTCAGGAACCTGTAGGCACTCGTCTGTCCAAATCCAAACCCGCCACAGCATGCGTTGCAAATCCTCGTAGGCAGCTCTGCCATGCATCAAGCGATAGTTGTCGGCGATCAGAACCTGGCCGGGCTGTAACTTAAACTGGGGAGCCGACTGCGAAGCAACATCAACACTGTGCCGCCAGACCCTGATCATTTCTGCGTCTTTTGCCGGGTCCAGAGCACCCTCGGCTGGTCTTTGCTCTAGGGTGCGCCGCACCATGGTTCTGCCGCGCCCGTTGTCCATGCAGATTGGACTAAGCGATGACTGCATACCGGTTTCTGTCTGATCGATTTTTCGCTCTCGCAGTGCTGCTGCCACCCAAGCCAGCTCAGTGTCGCTGGCCAATGCCTCCAGAATCTTGTAGCCGTCCACCAGAATGCTCTCGCCGCCAACGTCCGAGGCCTGCACACAGCTGAGCATCAGATAGTCAGGATACAGATCACCGTAGGCGAAGCCGTCGGTATGGCAAGGTGTGGTCAGAGAATTTGTTGCTTGAACTCGCGTGATGTCGTGCTCACCACCCTCAAACACCCGAGCGCCAGCAGGCAGGGCGCGAATGCGCTCGCCAAAAAATGCGTCAGCAAATGCGCGAGTGCCTTCCTCAGTGCAGACGATAGGTTCAAAAACGACCGCGCCGCATTCTTCCAGTTTCAGCTTAGCGACTTCTGGGTCGCGGGTTACGTCAGGCATCACGCCACAGGATTCAATTTTCATGATCGTTCCTCTGCTGGGTCGGTAATTCGTAGGTTAAGCGTCAAGAAGGCATTGCCGTTGTTCGACCAATCGCTTGATGCGCGGCTTCTAACGGGCGTGTATCGAAAATCGATTCAACGGGCGGTAAATCTGGGCGTCCTGTGGCGCGCAGGGACGGATACATATTCGACTCGACCTCTTCTGGGTCGATCCAAAAAATGCCTTTCTGGTTGGTGAGTGGGCTGGTCACGTAATCAAGCTGAATACGGTTATGAATGGTTTGCTGCTCAATCTCCAGCCCTAAGTCTCGGCCGGGTCCGTCGACCACCAGCTGGGGCGCGAAGGCTGGGTTGGCCAAATTATACATCCAGCCCTTGATGGTTCCCCGCAAAAAGCCGACCACGGTATCGAATTCAGCTTCAAGGAAGTCTCGCTTGCAAAAGAGCATATTCGCGTAGCCCGGCAAGCCAAGATCCGCCCAACTGGTGAAGAAAAAGTCCTCGCCCTCCGCGAGGCCATATTCGGTCTGAAGCGTTATTGGCTGATTCACCGCAAAACCAGAGTAAGCATCCCCTTGTCCCTCGACGAGACTCGCAACGGAGTAACCCGCCGGGAAGAAGTCATAGTCAAGAGGCAGGCCGGCCAGCGTCAGCGTGGCATCAACAATGGTCTCCACACCCTCTTGCCCGAGGAAGCGACTGCCAATTAAGTCTTCGGGTTTGAGAATTGGACGCTCGGCCAGGGACACTACACCGCCGGGTGATCTTTGATACTGGGCTCCAATCACCACCAAGTCATTGCCAAGCAGAACAGCGTCCATAAACCGCCGGAAATCATTCTCAAAACCGAGCTGCGCGTTGCCGGCGGCAACGCTTACAGAGGGCATGGGCGCATTGGGTCCACCGGGTAGGAAGTTGGGCGTCAGACCCTCTTGTTCGTAGTATTTAAGATGCTCAGCGATAAAAAGCCCCGCGTACTCCACGTTCTTGATCCAAGCCAATGCGACCCTTGGCGCCGCAATATCGTAGCGCGGTCCCGCATCGCCCCCGCAGCCCGAAAGCGCAGCCATGCTGCCCGCAAAAGGGCTGATGGCCATAGCTTTCATCAAACGTCTTCGATTTATGTTCAATCTAACAATCCCTGTGTTGCGCACGGGCGAGAGCCGCTAGGCCTGCCAGTTGCTGCGATATTTTTTGTCGAACCAGCTGAATAGGGCAAAGAATGTCACGGACAGCACAGATGCGAGGAGGGCGGCGGCCCATGACTTATCCATTTCCAAATCGCTGCGGGCGCGCAGCATGACGTAGCCCAAGCCATCTGCGCCGATTAAGAATTCCGCCACTAGCGCCACCAACAAGGCCGTGGGTGCCAAGACGCGTAGCGCGGTCAGAATATTAGGTACGGCAGTGGGCATGGCGACGTAGCGAAAAAAGCGCCATCCAACGGTCTTGCAGCCGACGGACCGACAAAAGTCCTTGCGCACTTGGGCCACCTCTTGAAAGCCGGAGAGCGCAAAAACATAGCAGGGGAAAAAACTCAGCACGGTCGTCACAATAAGTACTGTGTGCGTACCGTAGCCAGCGATACGCACGATAATTGGCACAAAGGCGACGATGGGAATCGACCGCAGCAGCAATGCCATGGGCATCAGCAAACCGCTTAAGGTTGGCGTTGACCAGGCAAGCGCAGCGATCACGATGCCCAATAAAAGGCCCAGCAGCAGGCCACCGCTGGCGGTCAGCGTTGTACGCAGCGCCTCGCCTGCAAAGTAGTCGGCATTGTTGATCAGTGATAACACCACGCCTTGCGGCGACGGTGCGACGATGCTGTTGATGTTGTTGATGGAGACAAAAAACTGCCACGCGGCGAGCAGAATCAAAATGCCCCAATAGCGTGTCCATATGCCTTTCAAGGTGCTTATCATAGGCCCAAGCGACGCAGTAAACGGGCCTGCAATAGGGCGAGCAGGAAATAAGCGGCACCCGACATGACTGTCCCGATAATGGCTGCAGACCATAGCAGATTGATTTGAAAATTCTGCATCGAGCTAACGATCAACACGCCCAGTCCGGCGGGCGCGCCGAACCATTCGCCTAAAATTGCGCCGAGCACGGCGGTACTCACCCCCAGTTTTAGGCCGTCAATAAGACTGGGAAGGGCGTTGGGAAACTGCACCAGTAGCAGTGCTCGCCAATGCGTAGTGCCGTAGGCTCGGGTGACATCGCGATGCACATTGGGCACCCGTTCAAAGCCGCCGAGCGTGGCGACTAAGACGGCAAAGAAAACGGCTAAAGCCGCAGTAGCCATGGGCGTAAATTGCTCGCCAACGGTCACAATCATGAGCGGGCCTAAGGCGATAAGCGGTATGGCGTTAACGAATGTCGACAGAGTATCTAGCCCTTGTTTTAACGGTCGCCAAATTTGACCGGAACAAGCAATGAGCGTTCCGATCAATGAGCCAATCACGAAGCCGTAGGACGCGTTGGTTGCTGTGATGCCAGCACTTCGCAGTAAAAGCTCCGTGCTGCGAGGTTCATTAGCGTAATCAAATACGCCACTCAATGGTGGTAACCCATCACCAAGCCAAGCCTGTCGCCCGGCGATTTCCCAGAACACCATCAGTGTTGATATGCCAACCAGCCATTTCAGCAAATCGGCGGCAACTGTCATTGCCGGGAGCCTTGGGTGCAGACATCGTCTAGCGCAGTGGTGAGTTTGGCGAGTATCTGACGAAACTCGGGTTCGTGCATGGTGTCGAGGCCGCGAGGGCGGTTTAACTCAACTTCTTCGATTAGCTCCAAACGCCCTGGGCGGGGGCTCATCAGACAGATACGGTCAGCCAAGAAAACCGCTTCCTCGACGCTGTGTGTGACCAAGATTGTGGTCGTCGGTTGCTGGCTCCAGATGCGTTGCAGTTCGTTGTTCATCAGCCGTCGGGTTACGGCATCCAATGCGCCAAAGGGCTCATCAAGTATGAGGACGTCGGGTTTGAGCACCAATGCGCGAGCGATACTGACGCGCTGTTTCATGCCGCCAGAGAGCTGTTTCGGCATGGCCTGGGCAAAATCAGCAAGTTCAACTAAGGCCAGCAGTTCATCGACGCGTTTTTTATCAATGGGCAAGCCCGCTAGACGAAAGGGCATTGCCACGTTATTCCAAGCAGACAGCCACGGCATTAGGCCGTGCTCCTGCATGGCGATACCAAGTTTATGGCGCTTTATGCAGTCCTCTGGAGACTGGCCGGCAATGGTGATCGACCCTTGGCTTGGGTCTTCGAGTCCAGCAATCATGCGCAGCAGCGTGCTCTTACCGCAGCCTGATGCGCCGATAAGTGCAATGAACTCTCCGCCAGCGATGTTGAGATCGACGTTCGATACGGCGTCGAGAGTTTGACCCTTGCCAAGCGCGAAGGTTTTACTGACGTTGGTCAGCGCGATCTCCGATGGGCTGGTGCTGGATGCAGACTCTGCCTTTTCGGGTTCGCCCGCCGAAGCCCGCAGCGTTTGCGCGTGGCTGGTATTCGATATCACATAATTCTCCAAATCACCCAACGCCCTGACCGAGCGAGCCTTTAGCGTGCGGCGTTTTTATAAAAAGTGCCGATGCCGTGGTCTTGGGCATAGCGCTCTCCCGCATACCAGGAGCCACGAACATGACGACGCCGACCCGATAGGCCGTCGGCAGTACCTCGCGCCGCGGCATGCCACAAGCGGTAGTCGTGGAGTATGATGTCGCCACGACCCGCGAATACGGCGGCCTCGTCTTGCACGTGGTCAAAGCCCCAAGAGCCGATCTCGTCTTTGTGGATATCACGCTTGTGCGAGCCTGGCACCACGCGCAAGAAACCATTGGCAGGTGAGGTAGGGTCGATGTGGATGGTGAAGGCAAATCCTGGCCAGGCTTGGCTGTCTTCGTCTGAATTGAAATCAGCGTGCCAGCCGATTCGAGAATACTTAGAGCCTTCGTCGGTGCGCGCATCTTGGTAGACGACGCCGAATCGAGCGTAATCGTTCAACCAGCTGTCCTCGGTGGCGAAAATACGGTCAGCGAACTCTTTGAGCAGGGATGATTGAGCTACTGCTAATGCTTTGGCCGAAAGATCCGTGCAATTGATCACATAGTGACGAAAGGCTTCGCCTTCAAACGTAGCGCCGGGCTCGTCTAGCAGTTCCGTGCCATAGCGGCTATCCAACGTGCCCTCAATTAGCTTGTCTTGCGCTGCGGTCAGTTCCGCTTCAATCAGGTCAAGGTCTTCGTCGGGCACCGCACCACGCAGCACAACAAAGCCTAGGCGGTTATAGGTACTGATCGCGGTGTCTAAATCATCTGGGCTGCAATACGCATCGTTTATCATTTTTTTCCTTAGAGGCTGTGTCTATGGGGCTATGCCTTTGGGTGGGCGATACGCATTCGTACTGATGCCGCGAGCGTCGCTAAAACACCCGCCACTATCGGCGGCGCGTGTTTAACCCTTAGTCTGTGTGCAAAAAAGATGCCACGAGAGTACCTAACAATCTCTGCACTCGACACAGGTGACGAGGTTTTTTTGCCCTAAATTGCATCGAGCATCCTGTCCGGCGCGCTATAGTAGTGCGCAGGGGGCGCGACGACGATGCAAGGCGCGACATGGCGCAGAACTCGGCTGTCGGAAGCGATCACCACATCGCTCAGGGTGCATCGAGCCAGAAGCACCAATACCTCCTTGGTCGATGGATTGGCGCCCTTTTTGCAATTCTTTTTCGCGAAAACGCAATGCAGATAGACGAACAGCACAAGGAAGGAATCAGCGTGACACAATCGAAAACAACAAAGTCCACGACCCATTGGCTGCCCCGAAGCGTGCTAGCTTCGGCGCTCTTGGTGTTTGGCGCTTGCTTGGTTGTGCCGCTGGCAACCGTCGAGGCCCAAACAGCGCCAGCTGCCTACGCCGCTGCGAAGAACGACCCGGTGAAACTGCGAAATTTCCTGTTTCGCATGCCCAAGGGCGGAGATTTACATAACCACCTGACCGGCTCTATTTATGCTGAGTCGTACTTGGGCTGGGCTGCAGAAGATGGCAAATGTTGGGATATCCCCGGCCAGAGCATTTCCCCGGGGCCCTGTGCCAGCGAGCAGGTCGCGCTGGCCGAAGTGTTCCCGGGTGGTCGGGAGACACCTCGGTTGTCTGTTGACCCCATGGTGGATGCGCTGTCCACGCGCAACTTTAGGCTACGGGAAGAATCCGGCCACAATCAGTTCTTTGCCACTTTCGCGCGCTTTGCAGAAGCGTCCTTTGGTCGCCGGGGTGAAATGCTGGCGGAGGTCACGCATCGGGCCGGTCGACAGAACATTGTCTACTTAGAACTGATGCAGAGCCTCGGCATGCTTGAAGCTGCAGAGCTGGGCAAGGCAACCGCCGATCTTGATGCGGAGCTCGGGCAACGCGTCGATTATGCAGAGGTGGACAAAATCGCCGCAGCCGTCGTAGCTCAGGTGGACGCAATGGAAGCCAAGGCAAGGGCGGTCAATCGCTGTGACAGCGACGCCGCCAGCGTGGGCTGCCAAGTTAAGGTGCGTTACTTAGCCCAGGTGCTCAGAACTTGGGACCCTCAAGAGGTATACGTGCAAACGGTACTCGCCTACAAACTGATCGAGGCCGATCCGCGCATCGTTGGTCTAAACTTTGTTGCCCCAGAGGATCATCCTGTGGCGCTTCGCGATTACCGCATGCACATGCAGTTCATTGCTGAAATCGGCACGCTGTTTCCTGAACAGACCAAGGGAATAACGCTGCATTCTGGAGAGTTGGCCCTTGGCCTAGTGCCGCCGGAAAACCTTGGATGGCATATTTCCGAGGCCATTGAAGTCGCCGGTGCCCGCAGGGTCGGCCATGCTGTCGATATTGCGCATACGCCAGACCTTTACCCGCTGTTAAAGAAAATGGCGGCCCAACAGATCATGGTCGAAATCAACCTAACCAGTAACGACGTGATACTCGGCATCAAGTATCCCTATCATCCGTTCGAGCTGTACATGGAGTATGGCGTGCCCATGGCGTTATCAACCGATGATGAGGGTGTGTCACGCATCGATCTGACCCATGAGTATCAGCGCGCGGCACAAACGTTTGACCTGAGCTATGCGCGGCTGCGCTCCCTGTCAAGGAATGCGCTGCAGTACAACTTCCTGCCTGGTGACGCCCTGTTCGACGATACCTACAAGGGCAAGATCAGCGGTCCCTGCGCTAATCAGTCCGCCGCGGAAGAGCTAAGTTCAGGCTGTGCGGCGTTTCTCGATGCCAGCGAAAAGGCTGCTCTGCAGTGGGATCTGGAAAAACGCTTTGCGGCTTTTGAAGCGTCATTTGATTAGCCCGTAAATCTGACCGAGTGCGGTCAGGCCATGCTTTGATCCGCGATGATAGCGAGCAGCGCGCCGCTCGCCACCGGAAAGCCCAGCAAGATGGCAGCATAAGGCGGTATGGTTATATCCAGCGAAGCCAGCAAAGCAGGTACGCCAAGCAGCAACAGTGCACCGATGGCGGCGACGGTTAGCACCAACAGGCCACGCCGCTGGGCGCGATCCCGAACCATGTTGAAACCGGTATACGCAATCATCGAAAACAAAAACGCGGTCACAGCGTTGAGCACGCTACCGGGAATCGTGACGATCAATGAGCTGACCCAGGGTATGGAGCCAAGGACAATCAGCAACAGCGCAAGCACATAACCAACCTGTCGGCTGGCGATGCCGGTCAGACGGATGACGGCATTGTTCTGGCTGAAAGTCGTGTTCGGAAACGCGCCAAACATTGATGCTAAGACGGTATTAAAGCCGTCGCCGAGCACGCCCCCGCGTAACCGAGAGAAGTAGGTCTTACCCTCAACAGGTTGCCCAGACACCAGGCTGGTAGCGGTGATATCGCCGATGGTTTCTGTGAAGGACACCAAAAATATGGGTAGCAGGATGAGTAGCACAAGGAAGCTAAAGTCTAGTGATACCGGCAATACCTCAAGGAAAAACAACGGGTCTGCGGTGGGTGTTGGCAGCGGCGCCCAGTCTCTGAGTACGGCTGCCAGCAACATGCCGCCAAACAGTCCTGCGGGGACGCTGACAAGACGGGCGTACAGACTTTTGCGTGTTGCCAAGGCAGCAATGGTGATCAGGGTCAGCAGCCATTCCATGGCCAAATAGGGAGTGTCACCAACGCTGGCGTTGGCAAAGACCCTCCATGAGTTGTTCAGGGCAGACCACAGCAGCGATAGGCCAAGCAGGAAAATGGTAACGCCGGTGACCGTAGGCGTAATGACCTTGGCCACGGATTTGAGAAAAAAGCTCAGCGCGATGACCAAGCCGCCACCCACCGCAGCGGTGCCGAGCAGAATACCCAATAACTCATCTTGCGATGTTTCCGGTGGTAGCTGGGCGGCGGCGTACGCCATGGTGCCGATAAAGGCAAAACTGGTGCCCTGTACGGCAAGCAAACCTGAGCCGATGGGGCCGATCCGATAAGTTTGAATGAATGTGGCGATGCCTGAGACCACTAGCGATGCGCTGATCACGTATTGGGTTGAGTCAACATCTAGACCAATCGCCCGGGCGATCAATAACGGCGCGGTGAGGATACTGGCGACGATTGCAAACAAGTGGGCGAGGGCTGCGAGCACTGAGGGGCCGAAGCTGGGTCGGTCATCGCGCCCGTAAATTAGCTGGGTTTGCGCGGTTTCGCCGGTCTCGGCCATTACTTGTCCTTTGAGTTATTTTTATTGCAATGCGCGTTCACTGTGCCCGTGGGTATGGTCAGAAGCAATCGCAGCGCCCGTTGGCTTGTCTTACGCAACGCGGATGGGTCAGTATGAAAGGCCAATGTTCACCTTAGACATTAAGTGGATTACTGGTGAACCCATCGATTTATGGACGCGCAAATGCCAAAGTCTTTGCTCAGCGAACGCACAGCCCTTCAAGCTTTCGATCCTCAAACTTACATGGACATGGTTGCGCCAATGATTGTGGGCGCACCGCACCCAGCGTATCGCGAAGGCGTGCTCGCAAACTTGGCCACAGCACACGCCATGGCAAAGGTGGTGTTTGCTGTTGAGCTTGATGCCGACAGCTGTGACTTCGCAGGCGTGTTTATGCCCATGGCGGCAGACCCGCTAAAATCTCAGGACACTTGAGCACATGAGTGACAGCGATGGCGATACAAGTGGCTTGGATATCGCCTCGGCAGTGGCGGCCAAACAACTGTCTGCGCAGGAAGCAGTGGCTACCTGTTTGGATCGAATTGAGGCGCTAAATCCGCGGGTTAACGCGTTTACCGCGGTACACAAGGATCGGGCTTTGGCTCGTGCACAGGCGGTGGATCAGCAGGTGCAAAGTGGCCAGCAACTGCCCCTCGCCGGTGTGCCGTTTGCGGTCAAGAACCTATTCGACATCGAAGATCAGACCACCTTGGCAGGCAGCAAAATCAATCAACAAAACGCGGTCGCTGCGGCCGATGCGTTAATGATTCAGCGCATTGAGGCCGCTGGTGGGGTGCTGGTCGGTGCGCTCAACATGGGCGAATTTGCCTATGACTTTACCGGTGAAAATCAACACTACGGTGACTGTCGCAATCCATGGAACCTGGCGCATATGACCGGCGGCTCATCCTCGGGCAGTGGCGCGGCGCTGGCATCCGGCATGGTGCCTCTAACCTTGGGTAGCGATACCAACGGGAGTATTCGCGTACCCAGCGCGCTTTGCGGCACCTATGGCCTCAAACCAACCTACGGGCGGTTGCCGCGCACCGGTAGCTATCCGTTTTGCGATAGCCTCGATCATGTCGGCCCCATGGCACGCTCGGTTGCAGAACTCGCCGCTGCCTATAACGTCATGCAGGGCTTTGACGCGACGGATCATGTTTGTGTTTCTCGTCAGCCAGACCTTGTTGATGTGCAATCGATTGACGGCAAAACCTTGCGCATTGGCGTGCTTCAGGGCTACTTCGCCCCACAGGAGTTTGACGAGGCGACGCAGGTGGTTGCCGACTGCGCCAAGGCGCTGGAGGCCATGGGAGTGGTGGTGGATGAATGCGAGTTAAATCTCGCCGAAGCTGGCAGAAGTGCCGCGTTTCTCATCACCAACATTGAAGGGGCAAGCCTGCACTACGAAAAAATTCTGCAGCGTGCTGACGATTTCGATCCGGATACACGTGACCGCTTCATCGCCGGGAGCCTGCTACCTGCTGCCTGGTATACGCGGGCACAAAGAGTGCGCCGACAATACGCCGAGGAGGCCGCCGAACTGTTCCGTCGTTTCGACGTTTTGCTGGCCCCTGCGACACCGATTCGTGCCCCCTTACGGGGCCAAAAAACCATGTCGATGGGTGGTAGCGAGGTAAATGTACGAGCGAACCTTGGCTACTTTACCCAGCCAATATCCTGTATCGGTTTGCCGGTGGTTTGCGCACCGGTCATGCAGTCAGAGTTCGGTATGCGACAGACAGAAAAGGCTGCCTTAAAAAGCGCTGCAACGCCTTCAATGGGCGTGCAAATTATCGCTGCGCCATGGCGCGAGGACTTATGCTTCAAAGTTGCTAGTTTGCTGGCAGATGCATCGATAACTCGCAGCGAAGTGGCACCGGTCTCGACGCAAGACTAAGTCAGGCCACCCCGGCGCGCTGCCAAAGAGCGTGGGCAGCAGCGTTGTGCTCATGCATCAGCGCATCCAGATCTGTGTCAACTAGCTCACCATGGCGCACGCGCCATTGGCCGTTCACCAGCACATGCTGCGCCTGGTGCGCGCCGCTGATCAGCAAGGCAGCCAGCATATCTTGAGCGCCGCTAAAACGCAGTTCCCTGGTGCTGAACATTGCGACATCTGCTGCAGCACCGGGACGTAGGTGGCCCAGTTCCGGTCGATGTAGCAACCTTGCGCCGCCCGATGTCGCCATCGCGAGGGCGTCAAGATGTGAGTATTCAGGGTTCGTCAAGCGCTGCAGTAGGTAGGCTTGGCGAATCTCTTGGGCAAGGTTTGAGTGATCATTCGACGCTGATCCATCCACCCCAAGGCCAATCGCGACGCTGGCTTTTGATAGGCGCGTGATTGGACAGATACCTGAACTTAGTAGCATGTTCGAGCTCGGACAGTGGGATATACCTGCACCGGCAGCGCCGATGCGATACATTTCCTGCGCATTGAAATGCACACCGTGAGCAAACCATGTACGCGGGCGCAGCCAATCGCATTGTTCTAAATGATCAAGTGGCCGCTTGCCGAAGGCGTCGATGCAAAATGCCGTTTCGTCCTCGGTCTCCGCCAAATGCGTATGCAAGGCGACGTCGTGTTTGGCCGCGAGGGCGGCGCTATCACGCAATAGTGCTGGCGTAACTGAAAATGGTGAACACGGCGCGAGAGCAATTTGCGCCATCGCGTAGGTATTTGGATCATGCCAACGGCCAATCAGGCGTTCAGAGTCTGCAAGCACATCGGCCTCGCGCTGCACAACTTTTTGCGGCGGCAGGCCACCCTGTTCCCGACCTAAACTCATTGATCCCCGCGTCAGCATCACGCGCATACCCATGTCTTGCGCCACCTGAAACTGCACGTCTATCGGATTACTGCAGTTGTCGCTAAACAGATAGTGGTGGTCGGTGGTGGTGGTGCAGCCAGAAAGCAGTAACTCCGCGAGCACCAAACGGGTAGCGACTTCAACATCCTGGGCATGTTGCTCGGCCCAAATCGGATACAGAGTAGTGAGCCAGGGAAACAGCGGCTGGTTGATGGCGGTGCGAATCGACCGCGTGAGCGATTGGTAAAAGTGGTGATGGGTGTTAATCAAGCCCGGCATGACGATTAAGTTTTGCGCATCAATTACCTCATCCACTGGCCCTCGATAGGTTTCACCTTGAGCGAGCACTTTATCGACCTTGCCGTTGTTCAGTATCAGCCCGCCCACAGATTTGAATGCTGCGTAGCCGTCTGAGGGTGGCGCAGTTTGCGCACTCGCTGGCTGTTCAATGCCATAAACGATGCTAGGTTCCCTAATCCACACAGTGCCCTGTGCAGTCTTACTCGACGTCAATGTTTGGTGTCCTTGGCTGATTGGCGAAATAATTGCATACCGACGCTACTACAAGAACTTATTGCACAAAAATCAGCCAGCGAGACGAACAAGTGACGCAACAACGGTTTGCTGCGGGTGCACAATACTCGTGGTAGTCGCGCTGTGCCTTAAGTTTGCTGAAAAGTTGGACGTTAGAGCGCTGCCCGCCTAAGTACAAGGACGTAGCCGTACACTGAGCGCTTAGCGATAATCGATACGTCTAAACCGATTGGCGACCAAGACGAGGATCATGATAAAGACATTACGAATAAAAGCCCTGCCAGACGCTGGGAACCAATGACGGGTTTGCGCACCACGGTAAATGGCCTAAGCGTTGAAATAGGCAACGTAGACGCCACGACGTCGCTACTAGACCTGCTTCGCGAGACATTGAACCTCAAGGGCACCAAGCAGGGTTGCGGTTCCGGCGACTGCGGGGCCTGTACGGTGATGATCGCCGCCGCAGACGGGCAGGCAGAATTTCGGACCGTTAACGCCTGTATCACGCCGGCGGGGGCAGTGCGTGATAAACATGTGGTGACTGTGGAGGGCGTGGCTGACGGCGACGACCTTCACCCCGTACAGCAGGCGCTAATCGATCAGCATGCCAGTCAGTGCGGCTTTTGTACGCCCGGCTTTGTCATGTCCTTAGTCGCGCATAGTTTGCGCACCGACGCACCAAAAAGAGGCGCCCGAGAAAAGCTCGTTACTGCGATCAGCGGCAACCTCTGTCGCTGTACCGGCTATGGTCCCATCATCGCTGCAGGCCTTGCGTCCTGTGATGCCGCTGGGCAGCTCGACCACTTGACCTACGCAGCGCAGCAACCGACGTCGACTGAGACGCCCTCCCAGCAGGCAGACATTGGGTATCGCATTGCCCGCAGCGAGGCTGAGCTGGGTCAATGGCTGCAACAAGACTCAGCCGCTGGAATAATACCGAGCCAGTCTGAGCCGAGGACGGCTGCCAAGCTGATCGCTGGCGCAACGGATGCTTGGGTGGCGGTGAATCAGGAGGCGCAAGAGCATGCCAATATCATTGATATATCGCGCATTGAAAGCCTGCGGGTGATCAGCCAAGAACAGCAGATGCTGAACATCGGCGCCTGCGTGTCTCACGAAGCACTGTTGGAGTTCTTTACCACCCCGCCCAATCGCAGTGCCGCCGTTGAAGAACTGTTGCGCCGCTTTGGCTCGCCGCAAATTCGCCACGCCGGCACCATTGGCGGCAATTTGTGCGGTGGTTCGCCAATAGCTGATTGGTCGCCGTTATTGCTTGCACTGGATGCTTGGGTGACTTTAAAAAGCGCAACGGCTGCGCGAACCCTACCCTTAAGCGAGTTTTTTTTGGGGTACCGGCAAACGAGTTTGGCTGGTGATGAATATCTGGCTTCGGTGCAATTGGATATTCCATCGAGCTGGTCGAATTTATCCTTCGAAAAAATAAGCAAGCGCTATGAAGACGACATATCCAGCGTATGTGCTGCTATTTTCCTCGACCTTGCAGAAAGGACAGTGCGGCAGGCGCGTATCGCCTTCGGTGGAGTCGCAGCGACCCCAGTGCGCGTGAGAAAAGTGGAAGACATGCTCCTCGGTAAATCCCTGACTGATGTCGATGACGGCTTACTCACTAACTCTCTCGCCAGCGTGATAACACCCATCAGTGATGTGCGAGCCAGCGCCGACTACCGCATGCAGATGGCTAAGACCCTGTTGCTGCAGCGTGTGCAGGGCGCAAGGAAGGCTGACTGACATGAAACCGCATCCCCATGAATCGGCCAAGGCCCACGTTACCGGCAAGGCGCTTTATGTCGACGATGTCGCGCTGCCCAGCGACTGTCTCTACGTGGTTACCGGTGTCTCAGAACACCCGAAAGCAAGACTATTGAGCGTTGATTTACAGGGCGTCTGGCGCAGTTCGGGTGTTGTTGATGTGTTGACGGCAGCAGACATACCCGGTGAGAACGAAGTTGGCGCGGTGTTGCCCGGCGATACCTTGCTTGCCGATCAACACGTCGAATACGTTGCTCAGCCGATTTTCGCCGTAGCGGCGACAAGTTTAAAGGCAGCGCAACGCGCGGTGCACAAGGCACAAATCCAATACGACATCGAGTCCCCGACCCTCAGCGTGGCAGAGGCTGTGGCGGCCCAAACCATGGTCAGCCCCACGCGGCGGTGGGGCAATGAAAAGATTGTCGAGCGGTTGGCCCAAGCGCACTACTGCGTCGATCAAGAGCTGTATATCCGCGGACAAGAGCATTTTTATCTTGAGCCCCAAGCCTCCTTTGTCACACTCCAAGACGATGGCTTGTTGGTGGTCACCTCATCGCAGCATCCTGGTGAGGTGCAAAGCGCGGTGGCGCGGGTTCTGGGCTGGCATATGCACAAAGTAACGGTGGTATGCCGACGCATGGGTGGTGGGTTCGGCGGTAAGGAAACTCAGGCAGCGCCGCTGGCTTGTTTGGCCGCGCTGTTTGCGACGCGGCGCAACAAAGCCGTTAAGTACCGCATGCTTCGCCACCATGACATGGTACAGACGGGCAAACGGCATGATTTTGCAACCAAGGTAAAACTGGGCTGCGACGCGCAAGGGCTGTTGGTAGGCGGCGACTTCGAGGTCGCGGGGAAGTGCGGTTATTCGCCTGACCTATCTGATGGCATTGTCGATAGGGCAATGTTTCACGTCGACAACGCATACTTCTTGCCGGATCACCGCATCGTCGGCCACCGCTGCAAAACCAATACCGTGTCGAATACAGCCTTTCGTGGTTTCGGTGGCCCGCAAGGCATGTTGGCCATGGAAGCCGCCATGGACGCACTGGCTTATGAAGCGAATATAGAACCGCTGCTGCTACGCCAACGAAATCTTTATCGTCCGGGATTCGACCGTACACCCTATGAGCAGGCAGTCACTCAATTCGTGCTGCCTGACCTCATTGCGCAGCTGGAGGTGAGCAGTGACTACTGGGCTAGGCGACAGCAGATTAAGCAGCGCAATCAAGAAAACCCGCGCTGGCGTCATGGCATTTCGCTCAATCCCGTCAAGTTTGGCATTTCTTTTACGACAACCCATCTCAATCAGGCCGGCGCGCTGGTGCATCTCTATACCGACGGCAGTGTGCAGGTGAATCACGGCGGCACGGAAATGGGTCAGGGCCTTTTCACCAAAGTTCAGGCCGTGGTCGCCCGGGCGTTTGGTCTGCCCATGGAACAAGTCGTCAACACTGCCACACGCACGGACAAAGTGCCCAATGCCTCGCCGACAGCGGCATCCTCTGGAGCGGACATGAATGGCATGGCAGCGCAAATCGCCTGTGAGCAACTGAAGACTCGATTGACCGAGTTTGCCCAGCAGCAACTGGGCTGGCAGGGCGAACTGCGTTTCAGCGACGGCATGGTGCGCAGTGCGCAAGAGGGCGCTCAGGCACTGGCTTTCGCCGATTTTGTGCATAAAGCCTACCTTGCGCGGGTTTCCCTATCGGAGAAGGGGTTTTATCGCACACCGAATTTGCAGATGGACAAAGATACCGGCGTCGGGACGCCTTTTTACTACTTTGCCAATGGAGCTGCGGTTTCTGAGGTTCGGGTCGACACCCTCACGGGTAACTACCACGTCAAGCGCATAGATATCTTGCACGACGTTGGAAATTCATTGAATCCGGCTATCGATAAAGGTCAGATAGAAGGGGGCTTTGTGCAAGGTATGGGTTGGTTGACGTCGGAAGAGCTGCTGTGGGACGACGGCGGGCGTATCATCGCCACGGGTCCGGCTAACTACAAAATCCCCACGGCTCACGATGTGCCGGAAGCCATCAATATAGCGTTTTATGGGCAAGCTAATGCTCAGCCAACGGTGCATCAATCTAAGGCGGTTGGTGAGCCGCCACTGATGCTGGCGATTTCGGTATGGTGTGCGTTGCGCGATGCCTGCGCCAGTCTCACCGACTATCGCGCTATACCTGAGTTGGCGGTGCCAGCGACGCCTGAGCAGGTGTATTACTGCCTGCAAAAAGCCAATGAGCTTGCCTCATGAGCAGCGCCCCGAAAAGTGGAAAAACACGCGGTACAAAAATGGGTAAAAGAGGCAGTGCAAAAAGCGTGGGAGAAAGAACATGATTTGGCAAACCGCCCTTGCGAAGGTCCAAGCAGACGGCACCCCCCACGTACTGGTCAGTATTCTAGCGGTGTCGGGATCGGCTCCCCGAGTGGGCGGCAGCAAGATGGTGGTTACCCAAGATGATGTCGTTGACACCATTGGCGGCGGGCAACTGGAACTGCTGGCGATTCAGCATGCGCGCGAAATCCTTGATGGTGAGCAGCCTAGCGAGCAACATATCGAACATTATCCGCTTGCCGCCACGGCCCTGCAGTGCTGTGGGGGAGCTGTGACATTGCTCTACGAACCGCTTGGGTTATCCCAGCCAGATGTGGTGATCTTTGGTGCGGGGCATGTCGGTCAGGCGGTGCTCCGGCTGCTCGAGGGGTTGCCTGTGCGAACCACGGTGCTAGACGCTCGCCCGGCATGGCTTGAGGCAGTACGGGCGCAGCGCAAGCTGCTGCTCCCCGAAGCCGTTACTGTCGATGGATTGACCGAGCAAGATCTTATGCAGTGGGTGACCGCCAACGCTTGGGTCTTTGTGCTAACCCATGACCATTTGCTCGATTACCGGCTGATTGCGGCGCTGATGCAACGTGCAGATCTCTGTTTTTTGGGACTGATCGGCTCAACCACGAAGTGGCAGAACTTTTCGTTACGCCTACAACGTGATGGTGCCTCGGCCACTGAGCTGGCCAGAGTTCAATGTCCCATTGGCGATGGCGGTACTCGATTCAAAGAACCCGCAGCCATCGCCATAGACGTGGTCGCTAAGCTGCTGCGCGACATCAGCAAGGCAGATCTGCCGAGCCTGACGTCTACAGCATCCAGCGATTCAAGTGCCAAAGAAGCAGCCAACGGCAAGCGCATCAGCAAACGCCAGCTTCGTGAGCAAGTGCCGGGATTGTTTCGTTGACGACGCTGCAACAGTTCAATCTGCTGCAGACTGAGGAAGCTCAGGCGATGGTTATGAGTTGGTGTCACTGCGAGTCATGGGCTGCCGACGTGGTGAAGCATCGCCCCTACGATGATGCACAGCAGCTCACTGACTTCTGCGTAATGCGGTGGCAATTGGTTACGCCTGCAGAGGTTGAAAGAGCGTTAGCAGCGCACCCCCTGATTGGCGATGTTGAGCTGTTGCGGGCAAAATTTGCGCCCGGCGAGGCGCAGGCGAGCACGGCAAGGTCCGAGCAGGGACAAGTGTTGCAGGCCAGCGATGCGACTCTTGATGAACTTGCGCGGCTCAATGTTGCCTACAAAAAACGCCACGGCTTTATCTTCGTCATCTGTGCAAAACAACTCAGCGCGGAAGTCATGCTTGCTGCACTTCGTGACAGGATCGGTAATAGCACCGACGACGAACTAACCTGCGCGGCGGCCGAGCAACGAAAAATATTCTTACTGCGTATTGAGAGCGCCTTCGATGGGCAAACGCCATGAAGCATGGCAGTGCTCAGACAATGGCTGAGAAGGGCATCGCGCTCGAACCGAGCAAGAACTGAGAAGGACTAAAGCAGATCAATGAGTGAAACCCTAGGTACGCAGGTCACCACGCATGTGCTGGATCTGGTTACTGGCTTCCCGGCCCCCCGGGTAAATGTCCGCTTGGCAGATATGCAGGGCGTTGAGCTGTGTGTCTCCAGCACGAACAGTGATGGTCGAATTGAGCACTGGGGCAGCGATGTGCTCCTGACGGTTGGTACCTATCGCATGACATTCGATGTGGCGGACTATCGACGCTCGCTGAACGAGCAGAAAGAGCCAGAGTTTTTTCCCCAGATCGATATTGTGTTTCATTTGCGCGGTGACCGTGAGCGCGTACACATTCCCGTTCTGCTGAGTGCTTACGGCTACACAACCTACCGAGGTAGCTAACGTTGCAAACCCTATCGTTGAGAGCCAAATTGATGAGCTTTTCCCTCGCCGCTGATGGGACTGTCGACGTAATGTACCTAGAGGATGGCGTGTTGATTTGCACCGATGGTCGTATCGACGCGCTGATGCCAGCCGCAAATTACACGGCTGATGGCGGCGATTTGGATGCCTGTGAGGACCTGCGCCCCTGTTTCATTTGTCCTGGGTTTGTCGATACCCACCTGCATATGCCGCAACTTGGCATCATTGCCAGCTACAGTCCGCAGCTATTGGACTGGCTGGATCGGTTTGCATTCCCAGCCGAGCAGGCGTTCGCCGACTCTGCTTTCGCGGCGGAGCAGGCGCAGCATTTTCTCGATCGAGTGATTGCCTCAGGCACAACCTGCGCTCAGGTTTTTACCACGGTGCATGAACATGCCTGCGAGCATCTTTTTGCCGCTGCGCAAAGCTTAGACATGGCCATGATTGCCGGTAAGGTCATGATGGATCGCCACGCTCCAGCACCGCTGACGCAAGAGCCCCAAGCCTGCGCTCGTGCCTGCGAAGGGCTGATCAATAAGTGGCACGACAAGGGGCGCCTGCGCTACGCGCTCACACCACGCTTTGCGATAACCTCTAGCGAGGAACAACTAGCGCTGTGCGGCGAACTGCTGCAGAGCCATCCGAGTGTAATGCTTCAAACACACCTGTCGGAAAACCACGAAGAGATTGGCGAGGTAGCGCGTTTGTTTCCGCAAGCCGACGACTACCTCGACGTGTATGAGCGCTTTGGCTTGAATGTATCGTCCGCCACATTTGCCCATGGCATCCACCTCTCGGCCAGCGAGCGCCTTCGCATCGTCGCGGCTGGAGCCAAGGTGGCGTTTTGCCCTAGCTCCAATTTATTTTTGGGGAGTGGTTTGTTCGACCTTGCCGCTATGCCGATGGACAATCTGTCGATCGCCAGTGATGTGGGTGGCGGCACGGGTTTGTCCATGCTTGATACCTGCGCCGAGGGCTACAAAGTGGGTCAAGCGCGGGGTCACCAAATGCATCCGACCGAGGCTTTTTATGCGATCACGGCTGGTAACGCCAAATCACTGGGTCTGGCGGATGAGATTGGTCAGTTGCAACAGGGCTACTCAGCAGATCTCGTGGTGTTGAACCCGACGAAGCCGCAAGGGCTAGCTGAGCGTTATGCGATTTGTGAGGACCTAACAGATGCATTGTTCGCCTTCATGATGCTCAGCGACGACCGCAGTATTGAGCGCTGCTATATCGCAGGCAAGCTGGCTTACAGTGCGAGTGCGCAATGATGGGTTTTGAATTCAACGTCGGCGAATGGACCATATTGCTGTTTCGTGTGCTGCATATCGTCACTGCAATTGCATGGATTGGCGCATCATTCTACTTCGTTTGGCTGGATATGAACCTGCGCCCTGTGCCCGAAGCCAAGCACGGCAAGGGTCTTCATGGTGACCTTTGGGCGATTCACGGCGGTGGCATTTACGAGGTGCAAAAGTACACGCTGGCACCCCCGCAGATGCCGCAAACTCTGCATTGGTTCAAATGGGAGGCTTATAGCACCTGGCTAACGGGCAGCGCTTTGTTGGTGTTTTTGTATTATGGCCGGGCGCAAACCTATCTCATCGATGGCTCGAGTTGGGTGCAAGAACCCAGCGCGGCTATTCTTGCCAGCATTGGCTTTTTGGCGCTTAGTGTCGGCGGCTATGAGGTGTTGGTACGGCGCAGAAGTCTCTCTGTCCGGCCATTGGCTGGGCTGATTGTGCTTTGGTTAGGCATGCTTTGTTGGCTGGCTTTTCACCTGTTCAGTCAAAAAGCCGCTCCGATCCATATCGGCGCGGCAATGGCCTCCATCATGGCGGCCAATGTGCTGCTGGGAATCATTCCCGGGCAGCGCGCGCTGCTGCAAACCATTGAGTCTGGCGGCGAGCTAGACCCCGAGCCGGCCTTGGCCGCACGTAAGCGATCACTGCATAACAATTATCTGACGTTGCCGGTGGTGCTGTGCATGCTGTCGAACCACTCTATGTTCCTATATGGCCATCCGCTGGCTTGGGCGGTGCTGATTGCGCTCATGCTGAACGCCGCCTACCTGCGGCATTTCTTTAATCTGCGGCATCAAGGAATCCTGCGGCCCAGCATTATTGTCATTTCCGCAGTGATCTTCGTGCTGACGGCCATGGTGAGCGATCGCTTAGCGGGTGGTGTGAGCTTTGTCGAGGACGACAGTGAGGTTGCGATGATCACCGATCAGCAGATGCTGGTGTTGGTCGCCGAACACTGTGGCAATTGTCACGCAATGGAGCCGACTTTCCCTGGTTATGCAGCGGCTCCCGGCGGCATCGTGTTGGACAGCCTTGGGGCACTCGATACGTACAAAGCGCGTACGGTGAGTTCGCTAAAGAGCGGATACATGCCCTTGGGCAACATGGGCGGCCTCACCGCTGAGCAGCGCGCTGTCATGCTGCGCTATCTCGAGTAGCGAATCGCTTGGGCTGGATGTCCCCAGCTTTTTGCTGTGAAGCTATGTCGGTGCGTGGTTCGCGTACCAGTGGCGAGCAATATCCACGCGGCGGCAAATCCAGACGTCGTCAAGTGACGCGACGTATTCGAGAAAACGGCGAAGCGCGGGTGTTCTGCCAGGGCGCCCAGCAATGCGGCAGTGCAAACCCACGTTGAGCATTTTCGGTGCGTCGGCACCTTCAGCGTAGAGCTGATCAAACGCGTCCTTTAGGTAGTCGTAAAACTGTGTACCCGAGTTGAAACCCTGAGCGGTGGCGAACCGCATATCGTTGGTATCAAGCGTGTAAGGAATAATTAGGTGAGGTTCGGATTCATGCGTATGCCAAAAGGGTAGGTCGTCCGCATAGGAATCTGAGTCGTACAGCAGGCCGCCTTGTTGCAGAATCAGTGCCCGGGTATTGGGGCTATCGCGTCCGGTGTACCAACCCAGGGGAGGCTCGCCTGTAACCTTAGTGTGTGTAGCAAATGCCAGAGCGATCTGCTCGCGTTCTTCGTCGATGCTCATATGCTGGTGCGTGATCCAGCGGTAGGCGTGGCTCGCGATCTCCCAGTCCGCCTCTAGCATGGCGGCCACAGCGGTAGGGTTTCTTTCCATGGCCATGCCAACGCCGAACACGGTCACGGGTATGGCCAATTCTGTCAGCAACCGATGCAACCGCCAAAAGCCAGCCCGACTACCGTATTCGTAAAGTGACTCCATACTCATGTGCCGATTGGCGAACGGCTCTGCGTTGACAATTTCTGACAAGAACGTTTCAGAGCCTGCGTCGCCGTGCAGAACATTGTTCTCAGCGCCTTCCTCGTAGTTAAGGACAATCTGTACGGCAATACGAGCGCCATCAGGCCACCTTGGATCGATGGGCTGGTTTGCGTAGCCAACCATGTCTCTTGGGTAATCAGACAAAAAAATCTCCTGTTGGCGAAGTTATGCTCAACAAAGCAAAAACCGCCAGCAAACACAACGACGACTGGGCATTAGATCAATAACCCGCACGGGCTCGCATAGGCCTGCAGAGGATAGGACGACAGTTGTCGCGGCATGCCGTTACACCGGATCGCCCGGCGCGCACTAATTCAGGGCGCCGAAAACCTTATAGGCGCCCACTGAATGGGTTGATAGCATGGCACAGCGTTTGCTTTTCCATTGTTTGGGCGCCTAATCTGGGGTCTGGACTTATCGGCTCGGACAGGCGAGAGCTGCACCGCGCCATTTAGCATTAGGCATTTGAACAACCATGACCAAACAAGCCTTCGCTTTCACATCACCGCATTTTTTGGCCACCCGAGCAGGCATGGACGTACTGCAGCATGGCGGTAATGCCGTGGACGCGATGATCGCGGCGGCGGCGATGATCGCAGTCGCCTACCCACACATGAATGGTTTGGGCGGTGACGGCTTTTGGCTCGTACACCAGCCTGGTCAGAAACCTTGGGCCATCGATGCCTGCGGCACCGCAGCCACCGCAGCCAGCCTAGATTGGTATGCCCAGCGCTCGCTGCAAACCATACCGGCTCGAGGCGCCCCTGCAGCATTAACTATGGCAGGTACCGTTGCGGGTTGGCAGTTAGCGCAAGACACCTGGTCGGTGAAAAACCCTGCTGAGCAGGTAATGCCCGTTGCCGAACTGTTAGCCGCTGCAATAAAGCGGGCACAGGACGGCATCGTGGTAACGGACAGTCTTGCGGCGGCATCGCAGAAAGTTGCCGATGAATTGCGAGGCGCTAACGATTATCAGCGCGTATTCACTCGGCATGGCAGTCCTGTGCGACCGGGCGAAACATTCCGCAACTCAGCTTTGGCTGGTCTGCTAAAGCTGCTTGCAGAGCACGGTCTGCAAAGCTTCTACCGTGGTCAAGTTGCAGAGGGTTTGGCGCAACATTTGTCAGATTGCGGATCGCCCATCAGCCTTGACGACTTTACGAATTACCAAGCCCAAATCGTGACGCCACTAGAGGTATCGATCGATGGCGCTGAGATATTTAACCTACCGGCACCCACACAGGGATTTGCGTCGCTGCTGCTGATGGCCTGCTATGACCGTTTGGCAAAAGCCGATTGGCCTGAGGCCGAGAGCATTCATGCACTGATTGAAATTACTAAGCATGTTTTTGCGCTGCGTGAACAGTGGATCGCTGACCCCTCCCAGGTGCCGGTAGATTTACAGAAGCAGTTGTCTGCTGCGTCTGTTGCCCGAATTGCTGCGGAGATTGATCTTCAAGGCGTGGCGCAGTGGCCGCGACTGGCCCAGGGTGGCGATACGGTTTGGATGGGCGCAAAGGATGCTGACGGGACTATGGTCAGCTTTATTCAAAGCTTGTACTGGGAATTTGGTTCCGGTGTTGTTGTGCCGCAGTACGGTTTGGTTTGGAATAACCGAGGGTCGAGCTTTTCTCTCGTACAGGGCATTAGGCAACTGGCGCCGAGGCGCAAACCGTTTCATACACTCAACCCTTCGTTGCTGATCGACCGCAGCGGCGAGCGCATCGCCTTCGGCACCATGGGCGGCGAAGGTCAACCTCAAACTCAGGCGGCACTAATGATGCGTCACCGATACAGGCAACAAAGCCTCGCTGGCGCTGTCAGCCGGCCCCGCTGGTTGCTCGGACGAACCTGGGGTGATGAGGACCACGGCCTTAAGATCGAAAACGACTTAGACGCAGACATTGTTGCTGCACTTGAAAGCCGAGGGCATAGCATCACCATGGTTCCCTCTCGTAATGAGGCAATGGGCCACGCGGGTATGGTCAAAGCCACGGCCGACGGCGGCGCCGACGCCGCCACCGATCCGCGCAGCGACGGCTTAGCACTGACATCAGGATAAATAAATTGTGACAGCTCCCTATCTACCACCGCCGCGCCTGCTCATGGGCCCCGGTCCGATCGATGCAGACCCGCGAGTTTTGCAAGCCATGTCCAGCCAATTGATCGGACAGTTTGATCCGAGTATGACCGCTTGCATGGACCTCACCATGGCCTCGTACCGGGAGGTATTTTGTACCGACAATCAGTGGACGTTCCTGGTTAATTCAACCTCCAGAGGTGCCATAGAAGCATCAATGGTGTCGCTGGTGGAACCCGGTGACACAGTACTGGTGCCGATTTTCGGTCGCTTTGGATATTTGCTGAAAGAAATTGCCAGCCGTTGTGGTGCCAACGTAGAAACTATCGAAGTGCCCTGGGGCACGGTGTTTGACCCCCAACAAATCGCCGATGCCATTCGCGAAACCCAGCCGAAAGTCTTGGCGATTGTGCAGGGCGATACATCCACGACGATGTTGCAGCCATTGACCGACATCGGGGCGCTGTGTCGTGAGGCCGGTGTGATTTTGTACTGCGACGCGACTGCGTCCATCGGCGGCAATGCGCTGCAAACTGACGACTGGGGCTTAGAGGTCGTGACAGTGGGTTTGCAAAAGTGCTTGGGCGGTCCTTCGGGCAGCGCGCCAATTACCCTAGGCGAGCACGCTGTGGACATTATAAAGGCGCGGCGACATGTTGAGGCGGGCATCAAAACTCAGAATCATCGAGAAGGCAATGGACTGAGAATTGCCTCCAATTATTTTGATCTTGCGATGATCATGGACTATTGGGGGCCTGAGCGGCTCAACCACCATACCGAAGCAACCTCCATGCTTTACGGCTCGCTCGAATGTGCGCGCATATTGCTCGAAGAGGGTTTGGACAATGCCATTGCGCGCCATGAACTCAATGGTCGTGCGCTGGCCGAGGGCCTGCTCGCCATGAACCTGCAGCTTTATGGCGATCAACAAAACCGCATGAACAATGTGGTCGGCGTTTACATACCCGAGCAGGTCAACGGCGCCCTAGTTCGCCACGACATGCTGCATGACTACGGCATTGAAATTGGCACTTCCTTTGGGCCGTTGGATGGCATTATTTGGCGCATTGGCACCATGGGCTACAACGCGCGCCCAGATGCAGTGCTGAAAACCCTCGCCTGTTTAGAGCAGTGTTTGATCAGCTCGCAACACGGTATGCAACCTGGCGCGGCAGTCGCAGCGGCGAAGAAAACCTACGCAGCCGCGCAGACCTCTTAGACGATGCGCAGCCCAAAAAACCAAGGCCAAGTTTGTGATGTCGTGGCGGTGGCGGCCATAAGGGTAATGCAGCGGTGCGACATTCTCGCGTCGCTCTCCGCAACCCCAGGTTCTATTGAGCGAACTTATCTCAGTCCAGCGCATGCCAAAGCCAACGACATGGTCCAGGGGTGGATGCGCGAAGCGAGGATGAGTACTTGGCAAGATGCTGTCGGCAACATCTGGGGTCGCTATGCCAGCAGTGACAACTCGGCCCCTACCCTCATCGTTGGCTCACATCTCGATAGTATTGTTAACGCAGGAAAATACGACGGCACTCTTGGCGTTCTGCTGGGCATTGAGCTGTGTGGCCTGCTCGCTGCCAGTGGTACCGACCTGCCGTTCAACTTAGACGTTGTGGGTTTCTGTGATGAAGAAGGTGTTAGGTTCGGTGCAACCCTGCTCGGCAGCTTAGCGATCAGCGGTAAGTGGCAAGACAGCTGGGCTGAATTGACCGATACCGATGGCATTAGCCTCACTCAAGCCATGCAAAATTTTGGTCTGTCGATCAGTCAAGCCAGTACTGCGGCGCTGGATCCGGCGTCGGTGCGGGGTTTTTTGGAAGTGCACATAGAACAAGGTCCGGTGCTTGAATCCCGCGACCTGCCAGTAGGGGTGGTGACTGACATCTCAGGTGCACGCCGATTTAGCCTAGTGGTCGAAGGAAAGGCAGGCCATGCCGGTACCGTGCCCATGTCTATGCGCAAGGATGCCCTGCTGGGAGCCAGTCAATGTATCGCTTTGGTAGAAGAGGCGACAAAGCGTTTCAATGTGCTCGCAACCGTTGGAGACATATCGTGCGCACCCGGGGCAGCCAACGTAATTCCAGGCAGCGTGCAGTTTTTGCTGGACATTAGAAGCGCGAGAGATCGTCTGCGTGACCGCGCGCTGGATTGGTTGATGGCGGCTATGCGCTCGCACTGCCGTAAGCGCGGATTGAATATCGACAGTATCGAGATCCACAGTGCGGATGCAGCCGCTTGTGATAGTCGTTGGCAGCGTCTCTTTGAGCATGCGATGCGTGATGCCGGAATCGAGGTCAATTCGCTCGCCAGCGGTGCGGGTCACGATGCCATGGCAATGGCCGGTTTTACGCCGATGGGCATGCTTTTTGTGCGCTGTAAAGAGGGTATTAGCCACCACCCAGATGAGTCGATTACGACGAACGACGCAGCAGTTGCACTCGACGTGCTCACTAGAGCGGTCTGTGCAGATGCGGATGTAGCAGCTCCTATTTAATGCGAATGCCCTGAGCTATTCATCAACGCCCCTGATCACAATGAGCTTAGAGCTTGCGTTTGCCCGCCGCATATCGTGAATGGGCGTCACCTCCGGTGAGGTTACCCAAGCCAAGGCGTTTTCTTCTTTAGAAAAAGCGATGACAACCATTCGATCTGGCCGCCAGTCCGTGTCGGCGAACAGAATCTCGCCGGCCCTGATGACATATGTGCCACCAAATTGCTCGACGGTTGGGGTGATTAGCGCGAGGTATTTGGCGTACTCATCGGGGTTGTGTATATCGTTATCCACGACAACGTAGGTTGTCATTTAGCCTCCTAGGTTAGGTCGGTTTTGGGTTTCGAGATATATTGATAACGCCGTCGCAGCCTTTTTTGGCTTTGCGACTACTTAGGAGTCTTTAGGCGATGGCGCCGCAATATGTTTGGAGAGAATGTCGTATATGTCGGGTTTGTTCTCGCGAATCTCTTCGGGACTCAGTCCTTCGATGGAGTGAGGGTAAACGAGCCACTCGTCACTCTCGTGCAAAAAGTAGTCGGGTTCCTCATCGGTCTCGTTACGGGTCGGCTTGTAGTAGGGAACGGCGACGCGAATATCCGTAGGCATGTTGAGCTTCAGGCTCTCCGCCATCGCCTTCTTAATGGTATGAATCGTTCGGCCAGTGTCATAGACATCGTCTACGATCAGTACTCTGTCGTCGGCAGACAGACGTTTCACTAAATAACTCAGGCCAAAAATTCGAACATCCCGCGATTGTTTATCGATACCGCTGTATGAGCTGGTGCGGATTAAAATATGATCCGTCGGAATGCCTTTGACGGCAAAGTATTCCTGCACGGGCAGCCCGATGGGTGCGCCGCCTCGCCACAGCGCCATAATAAAAGACGGCCTGAAACCGCTTTGATACACTCTATGGGCGAGGCGAAACGAGTCATTAAGCAACTCATTGGCGTCAAGATAGTGCTTGTAAGTCATAAATCGTGGCTGCGACAGTAAGGACGTTTGGGACAAAGGATCCTCGAACATAATACGACAAACTCATGACGATAATCGAATGAATGACACAGGCGATCAAAAAGTCTTTGTAGACGAGCAGTCTCACATCCTCGACTCATATCGATTAGGCGAAAAGATTTTTGCTGATGGCTTTGAGCCGACGTTTATCGTCGGGCTGTGGCGCGGTGGCAGCGCTGTTGCGCTAGTTGTTCAGGAATGTTTTGCTTACCTAGGCGTTCCCACCGAACACACCACGATTCGAACCTCCTACAGTGGCCGAGAACAATACGAGCAATCCATGCGCCGATTTGAAGGCATCCGTGTGCATGGTAAGAGCTATGCGCTGGAAACACTTACAGCAGATGATAGGCTGTTGATTGTTGATGATGTGTTTCGCAGTGGCAGGCACACTCGCGCCGTGGTCGATCAGCTGCGTTTGGGACTACGGCGTAACATGCCGACAGAAGTGCGCGTAGCAACGCTGTGGAAGCACGCCTTGTCAGACGCCTCGCAGCTCGATTACTTCCTCAATGAGACTGATCGATGGATTGTCCTCCCTTACGAATTGAGCGGTTTGTCCTCAGATGAGCTCCGCGAACACAAACCTGAGCTAAACGCATTGTTGGCTAACCCTTAGCAGGGCGCTCGCCTCGATTGCGCAGCGTTTGAGACCATTTCTTTACGCGCCATCCGCAATAAATTTAGCGATCTGCAAAGACTCGCAGACCGCGTTTTTTTGTCACATACTTAGCGCAAGAAGAAAAACGTGTACAAGCGGGAGGAGGCAAAATGTACGACATTATTATACGCGGCGGATCCTTAGTTGATGGTACCGGCACTGAACCGGTGCTAGGTGATTTGGCGATCAAGGACGGAGTGATCGCGGCAATGGGCCAGGTTGATGGCGACGCAAAAGAAGTCATCGACGCCACAGGCCAGATGGTTACGCCAGGATTTATCGACACACATACCCACCTTGATGCGCAAATCGGCTGGGACCCGGACATGACGCCAGTTAGCTGGCACGGGGTGACCACGGCGCTTATTGGCAACTGCGGCGTCACGTTCGCTCCCTGTAAGCCACAAGATCGAGAGTTTTTGGCTTCCATGATGGAGACCGTTGAGGACATTCCGCGGGAAGCGATCATGTCCGGTCTGCCATGGGACTGGGAGCAATATGGCGAATACTTGAGCTCCATCTCAGAAAAGCCAACGGCGATCAATGTTGCTGGTTTGGTTGGTCACAGTGCGATCCGTTACTACGTCATGGGTGACCGATCCTTTGCGGATCAGGCCAGCGACGAAGAGAAGGAGCAGATGGCTGAGATCGTGGCGAAGTCCCTGGAAAGCGGTGCCTTTGGCTTTTCGACAAATCGCTTTGAGCCGCATAAAGCCCCGGACGGACGTTCCATACCCGGTACCTTTGCAGATCCTGAGGAACTAGCGGTAATTTCCAAGGCCGTTGCCCAGCGCAATGGCTTGATGCAGGCCGTGGGCGCAACCCAAGATGTGATGGAAGCGATTGCTGATGCCGGCAGCCGTTTGCTGTTCAGTTTCGGCACAAAGGCGGAACCCGGCGCTGGTGCCAAGAGTGCGCAGTGGCTTGAAGAGTTTTCAGAGGGCCGCGACGTGACTGCGATCACTCACGTGCGCAGTTCCGGTCTACTCTTTGGTTTATCGACACGTTTCATGATTCGGGGCAAAGCTTGGAAGCAGCTGAACGAAGCGGATTTCGCCCAGCGCCTTGAGCTGATTGAAGACGCGGATTTTTGCGCTGAGCTGGTGGCAGAGGCCGAAGCATCCGAGGCCAGCAAGCTGATTGGTGAGCAGTATTATCTGGGCGCCGATGAAAAACCCAACTACACCGAAAAGCGCAGCGTTAAAGAAATGGCCGAGGAAGCAGGCGAGCATTGGGCCGAGACATTACTGCGCCTATCTCGAGAAACCCAAGGCCGCGCGCTGTTTAACTGGCATATGTTCCAAAAAGATATGGACGAGCTGAAGGACCTGCTCACCAAGTCCAGTCATATCTACCCCGGCCTCGGCGACGCTGGCGCGCATGTGTCGCAAATCATGGATGCGGGTTGGTCGACCTTTATACTGTCCTACTGGCATCGTGAAACCGGCACATTCTCCATAGAACAAGCCGTTGAAAAAATGACCAGTGGTCCGGCGAAGGTTCTAGGCCTGAACGATCGCGGTGTCTTGTCCGTGGGCATGAAGGCTGACGTCAACGTATTCGATGCAGATGAAGTCTGCGAGCTGCAGCCTACCTTGGTTCACGACTTTCCCAATGGCGCACCCCGCTTTATTCAAAAATCGCGTGGTTTCAAGGCGACCATTGTTAACGGAGCCGTTAGCGTACGAAATGGGGAGCTAACCGGCACGCGAGCTGGTGAAGTGCTCCGTCACGGGCAGGGCTAAAGCGCATCGGCTGATCGAGCTGCCCGACGAGGGGCGGCAACCATTTAACGTGAAACTCGGCACTGGGTCAGTCGACCCAGTGCTAGCTCAGGCTGGGCACTGATCTTGCGCAGTTTGAACGGGGCTAGTGCAGGAGGGGATATGACGTTCAGCGGCGTATTGATCGCAAATCGGGGGGAAATTGCCATACGCATCGCGCGGGCGGCGCAAGATTTGGGTTTGCGCACCGTGGCTGTGTATTCCCAAGACGATGCGTCGAGCCTACATACACAGGTAGCCGACGAGTCAGTGCAGCTGGAAGGATTGGGTGCGCGCGCTTATCTCAACATCGACGGTGTTATCGCAGCTGCCTTGGCCAACGGCTGTGACGCCATCCACCCCGGTTATGGTTTCTTGTCCGAGCAAGCCGACTTTGCCGCGGCCTGCGCCCAGGCTGGCATTAAGTTTATTGGCCCCACCCCTGAACACCTGGGTTTATTTGGCGACAAGGCGCGCGCGCGTGAGGCAGCCATTGCCGCGGGCGTGCCCGTGCTGCAGGGAATTGACCGGGCCGTCACCTTGGAAGAGGCCCAAGCATTTTTCGCTCAACATCCCAGCGGTATCATTATTAAGGCTCTAGCAGGCGGCGGTGGCCGCGGCACTCGTGCAGTCACCACAGAAGTGGATTTACCCGACACGTTTGCGCGCTGTCAGTCTGAGGCGAAGGCCGCATTTGGTATTGAGGACGTCTATGTCGAGGTCTTCTTGCCCAAGGCCAAGCATATTGAAGTGCAAATCATCGGTGATGAGCAGGGTAGCGTCACACACTTGGGCGAACGCGAATGCTCGGCCCAGCGGCGCAATCAGAAAGTAGTCGAGATTGCCCCAGCGCCAGACCTGGACCATGCTCTGCGCGAGCGCATGATCGAGGCCGCGGTGCGATTTGCCAAGGCGCAAAACTATCAGAGCCTAGGTACTTTCGAATTTTTGGTCGATGCCCGCGACGGTGGATCTGACTTCGTCTTCATCGAGGCGAATGCTCGACTTCAGGTCGAGCATACCGTGACGGAAGAAGTGACCGGAGTTGATCTGGTCCAAAGTCAGATTCGTGTGGCCTGTGGTGAATCCCTGGCGGATCTCGATTTAGCAGTCCCCGTAAAGCCACGTGGATATGCCATACAGGCGCGGGTGAATTTAGAAACCCTAAGTGCTGATGGCTCGGTGCTGCCCTCTTCAGGCACGCTTACCGCCTATGAACCGCCCAGTGGCCCCGGTGTGCGCGTCGACGGGTTTGGCTATAACGGCTATCAGACCTCTACGGCCTTTGATTCACTGCTGGCCAAGGTCATCGTTTCGACCAAGGCAGATAACTTTGCCGCAGCCTGCGCCAAGGCGGGGAGGGCGTTGACGGAGTTTCGCATCGAAGGCCTGAGCGCCAATACGGATTTCCTGCAGAATATCTTGAGTCATGCGGACTTTATTGGGGCATCTATCCACACTCGCTGGGTGGATGACAACATGCAGACCCTCGCGGCCCCTTCGGGCCAGCGCATTCGCTATGTAAGCGCGCAGCAGGGGGAGTCTGGCGACGGTTTTGCTGGCGCTCGTGTAGACACCTCAGACCCGCTGGCTTTGTTCGCTCACGATGCCGAAATGAAAAATCGACAGAGCGAGGCAGTGCAAGAATCCGCCGTCGTTACCGGCCCTGACGGATCTGTGGGTGTTAGCTCACCCATTCAAGGCACCATCGTCTCTATCGACGCGGTGGTGGGAGACGAAGTAAGGGCAGGACAACAGTTGGCGGTCGTCGAGGCCATGAAAATGGAACATGTGATTGCCGCTGACTTCGACGGCATCGTGCGCCAAGTCACCATGGCAGAAGGCGACGTGGTGCGAGAAAGCTACCCTATTATTTTTGTGGAAGAAGCCCAGGTCAGTGGCGGCGAACAAATCACCGACGAGGCCGTAGACCTCGATCATATTCGCGCAGACTTGCAAGAAAACTACGACCGCCACGCCTTTACCCTTGATGAGAACCGTCAGGAGGCGGTTGCGAAGCGACATGCGCGAGGCGGTCGCATGCCGCGAGAGAACATCGCCGAGCTGATGGACGAGGCTTCTTTCAAAGAATATTGGCCCCTGGTCGTGGCGCGGCAGCACAAACGCCACGACATTCAATCACTGCGTCAGCGTACGCCAGGAGACGGCGTGGTAGCCGGTACCGGCACTGTGAATGCAGATCTGTTCGGTGACGAGGCCGCACGAGCCATGGTCGTGCACTACGACTACACCGTGCTTGCGGGCACACAGGGGGCGCGCAACCACTACAAGCAAGATCGCATGTTCGAGCTGGCCCTGCGCTGGCGCATTCCGCTGATTTTGTTCGGTGAAGGCGGTGGCGGTCGTCCAGGGGACGACAGCACCGGACCTGCGGTGGCCTTCGATACCCCGACCTTTACGACTTTTTCCAAGCTCTCCGGCGCCGTGCCCCTAGTTGGGGTGAATCATGGACGGTGTTTTGCAGGTAATACAGCGTTGCTCGCCTGCTGTGACGTGATCATCGCAACCAAGGATTCCACCATCGCCATGGGCGGGCCGGCCATGATCGAAGGCGGCGGGTTGGGCATATACACACCGGAAGAAGTTGGGCCGATGTCGTTTCAGGTGCCCAATGGGGTGGTGGATATTCTGGTGGAGGATGAAGCCGAAGCCGTCCATGTCGCCAAGAAATACCTGAGCTATTTTCAAGGTAGCCGGCAGGATTGGCAGGCACCGGATCAGCGTAAGCTGCGGCATATCGTGCCCGAGAACCGACTGCGTCTGTACGACATGCGCGAGATTATCGACACCGTTGCCGATGAAGATTCGGTGCTGGAGATTCGCAAAGAATTTGGCATTGGCGTCATCACCTGCTTTATTCGGGTGGAAGGCAAACCCATGGGTGTTATCGCCAACAACCCGCACCACTTGGCTGGCGCGATTGATTCAGATGGCGCCGATAAGGGAGCGCGGTTTATTCAGCTCTGCGATGCCTTTGATATTCCTATCCTTAGCCTAATGGATTGCCCCGGCATGATGGTTGGGCCAGATGTCGAAGCGACGGCCCTCGTACGGCACTGCGTGCGTATGTTCAATGCCGGCGCAAATCTCACTACGCCGATGTTTGGCGTGATCGTGCGCAAAGCATATGGCCTTGGCGTACAGGCCATGTGCGGGGCCAGCGCCTTGGCGGGCTTTTTCACAGTCGCATGGCCTACAGCGGAATTTGCAGGCATGAATATCGAAGGATCTGTAAAGCTAGGCTACCGCAACGAGCTCATGGCCATTGAAGACCCGCAAGAGCGAGCTGATGAATTCCAGCGACGGGTAGATCGAGCTTATGAATCTGCCAAGGCCGTGAACGCAGCGGCGGGTGGTGGCCTGGATGATGTGATCGATCCGGTGGAAACGCGGTCGTGGGTGGCAGAAAGCCTGAAGCGGTTGCCGCCGGTGCCCGCGCGTACCGAGAAAAAATACCCCTTTGTCGACACGTGGTAAGAAAAACGGAGACGGCGTCCATGAGCCATTTTGATTATTCAGAGCTTGAAATCGCAATTCGCGAGGACATACCTGCAACCTATGCGGCCTATTGGCAAAGGTTGGCTGCACCAGGAAACTGGTGGACTGGCACTGAGCGCGTCGCCATTGCGCAAGAAACCCGGAACGCGCTGACCTGCGCTTTTTGTGCCGAGCGTAAGCAGGCGCTTTCGCCTTACGGCGTGGCCGGCAAACACGATCATTCGGGTGTGTTGGACGAACGAGTGGTCGATGTCGTACATCGGATCATCACAGATCAAAACCGCATCACCCAAGCCTTCGTCGATGACAACGCTGCAAACGGACTCAGCAAGCCCGCCTATGTAGAGCTCGTTGGCATTGCGGTAACGGTGTTCAGCATTGACGAATTTCATCGTGCCTTGGGCGTGCCCGTCGAGGCACTTCCCGAACCCTCAGTCGGTGAACCTTCGGGTTACACCCCCCCAAACCTGGTCAGCGACATGGGCTTTGTGCCCACAATTCCCGCCGAGGGTGCGACGGCCAATGAGGCGGATCTATGGCAGCCGGGCTTTGCGCATAACGTCGTGCGCGCGCTGTCCTTGGTGCCAGATGCGGTGCGCGACTGGCACAAAGTAGCGGGTGCGCAATATCTCTCCCTACCGGGCATGCAGAACATGGTGCAGGACGAAAATCGTTCGATTAATCGTATGCAAATGGAGCTTCTCGCCGGTCGCGTATCCTCGGTCAACGAGTGTTTTTACTGAACCAGCGCCCACGCAATGATGCTCCGTGTGAGCGCAATGACTACCGAGACCGAAGTCGATTTACAGGGCGTTAATGGCGATGCAGCCGGTGCCGCCACGGGAATTGAACATGGGGCCGAACTGATGAGCTTTGCCGAGAGCCTGGCTCAGCGCGATGAGTATGGTCTAGCGCGTAGCCGCACGGCCTTGCGTCAAGCAGCCGGCGACAAGGTGCTGGTAGACGCCGCCGGCGTCGCCGCAAACTTTCAGCGCATGGTGCGCATAGCGGACTCCATCGGCATTCCCTTCGATAATATGCAAAGTGATTTTGTGAACAGTATTCAAACCGAACTGAACTTAACGCGGTTTGCCAGTGCCCAGCATTCTTTGGCAGATATTCAGTGATTGGCTAAAGCTGATCTGAGTATCCGCCTTGGTCGGTTGTGGATAAATGTGCATCAACGGGCACGTTTACCCCTGATTTATTTGATCTTCGTCACGACTTTAAAAAACTGTTAGCGCTCGTTCCCCTACCCCGCATTTTTTTGTGGTCTTCTTGGTCCGCCAAGATGGCATCAAATCATATGAGGGGAAATCTATGAGCATGGATCGAATACTAACGGTTATTGGCGTTCTACTAGCCATCGTTGCGGTCTTCGTTGTATTGGAGTGGTGGGCGCTGATACTAGTCTTGCTGGGATTGTTGAACGAGTTTTTATCACCGCTTACGGATATGGCGGCGCGGACCGCTTATACCGTTGCAGCCATTGCACTGCCAACGTTAGCCAACACGCTTGATGCGATTCCTGTAGCGGGACCATATTTGAACGCGATCATCGACAACTTTGCGATCGTCATCGCTGGGATCGTTATCGCGAACTTTTTGTTGGTCATCGTCTCAAGGTTAATGGATAGCGATTCCGCCGAGCCCGCTCTGCCTGAAAGCCGCTGAGTCGTGTCTGATTCAGCGGCTTTTTTCTGCCCTAGATTTAGCCGGTGATGAGTGCCTCAGGGACATCTATGTATTTGGCGCGCAGATATTCACCCAGGGATTTCGCCTGTTTATCGATGCGATGGTTCGACGCCGCCCCTGTGCCAAGCACGCCCTTGATGTAAAAGTTCATGGCTTTGAGGTTGGGCATGTCATATCGCTCGACCTCGAATTGACCAAAATCTGGTGCCAAGCGCTTGAACTCCTCCACGGTAAGAAACTCATACAGAAAGCTATAGGCCTCGTCGGTTTTGGCCCAAACACCGCAGTTGGCATTTCCTCCTTTGTCGCCAGAACGGGTGCCAAAAAGACGACCAAACGGAATGCGCGTTGTCGGACCCGTTGGTGCAGGCGCAATGGTTGCTGGTATTTCCTGGTAGTAAATCTCTTCCATATCCAAACGCTGAGTGGGCAGCACTTGTGTTGTATTACCGCCAAAGTGGACGCGCTCGGTTAAACGTTGGCTGCTGATCAGCGCGGGCCAATGAATGATCGCTGGACCACCATTGAAGCCTGCTGCGCCGCGACCGGTATTGCCTGGTATGCCAGCCAAAGCTAACTCAGTGGTTTTAGCGGCGAAAATACGCCCAAATTTGCTGGGATCCTGTCCAGTAATGGTGACTCGCAGTGCCGCGTGGGCCACCTCGTTGTTGTCCGGATCCTCGTGGTCGCTGCGTATCAGCTGTACATCAACGTCGTCAAACTGCTCGCGACCGCCCATGTTGTGAAACACCGCGTCCAAGTACAGTTCGGCCTTTTTTTCGATATCCAGACCCGTGAGTAATACCTCCATCGACTGCTTATACGGTCCTTGAATGTTGAAGCACACCTTGTGTGTCGGGGGCGGGCTGCTGCCTCGGCAGCCACTGACATAGACCCGATCATTACCCACCTGCTCAATCTGCATGGTATCGAAATGGGCGATAACGTCGGGATTGTAGTAGGCCGGTGTGGAAATTTCGTAAAGCAGCTGGGCCTTGACCGTGCCCTCTGAGATGAGCCCGCCGGTGCCAGGATGCTTGGTGATGGTGAAGTTCCCGTTGGCCTCAATTTCAGCGATGGGGTAGCCAACATTTCTAAAGCTTGGCACCTCCTCGAAAAAGGCATAGTTGCCTCCACAACACTGGGCCCCGCACTCGATTATATGACCCGCAGCCAGCGCACCTGCCAGGGCGTCATAGTCGTTGCGCTGCCAGTTAAACTTCCACGCCGCCGGTCCGATCACGACCGCTGCATCAGTGACCCGCGGGCAAATCACAATATCTGCCCCTTGATCCAGGGCCTCCTTGATACCCCAGCCACCCAAGTAGGCATTGGCAGTCAGTGCCTTCTGATCGGAATCTTTTAAGTGTTGCTGGGTATCGAGATTGGTGAAGGATTCACCATCCGACTGCAGCTGATCCAGATCCGGCAGCAGGTTGTCGCCATCAATGTAGGCGACCTTCAAGTCGAGACCCAGCGCCTCGAGAATTTTCTCAACCTCCAGCGCCATGCTCCGAGGATTCAACCCTCCGGCATTGGAAACGATTTTGATGTTCTTTTCGCTGCAAAGGGCTGCCACATCCTGAACCTGCTTCAAGAATGTGCCGACATAGCCGGTATCCTCACCGCGGGTTTGCTGCTGGTTGTACAAAATCGACATGGTGAGCTCGGCAAGATAATCCCCTGTGAGCACGTCGATGGGCCCGCCTTCGACCATTTCCCTTGCGGCATCGAGACGGTCTCCGTAAAAGCCGCTGCAGTTACCAATGCGTATCACATCACTCATGTTTTCCCCCTCGCTACGCGAGTCCGCGTAGGTACCATTATCGGCTAGTTTTCGACCCAACTCGGTTTGCGCTTTTCACGAAAAGAAGCCATCCCCTCGGCGCCTTCTTCCGAGCGAAACATACGTGCGCTCCACTCGGCGGTTTCTTTAAAACCCTCCTCAATGGAAAGCTGAGGCACACGCCGCGCGAGCTTTTTGCACTCTTGAACCGCAATGGGTCCACCCAAATTGATCATGGCAATTTGTTCTTCCACGCTGCTGATCAACTGATCTTCTGGCACCGCAATATGCGCAAGTCCCATGTCTACGGCTTGCTGGCCATCGAAACGCTCGCCGGTTAAGAACAGCTTCATACCGTGATGCACGCCTAACTTGGGCAGGCAGACCACGGAGATAATCGCGGGTATGACTCCGATACGTACCTCGCTGAAACTGAACTGCACATCGCGTCGGGTGACCACAATGTCTGATGCGCCGACTAAACCCAGTCCGCCTGCAAAAGCAGCGCCGTTTATCGCGGCGATGACGGGCTTGGGGCTCTCCATGATGGCAGTGAGTACGTCCGCGTAGGGCACCGCGCGTCCAACACCTTCTGAAAGCTGTCCGGGCGGACTCTTCAGATCAGCGCCGGCGCAAAAAGCTGGACCGTT
>CACMHG010000014.1 GCA_902613475.1 K189A clade bacterium | reverse complement strand
ATGTCTGACGCTCGCTTTCTCACTGCCAATGCAAAAAGAGCATCAACATAGGTCTCGATAGGCGTGTCTCTAGCTGCAGACAGCAGAGCTTGATTACTGCCCTTGTTCATAGTCCTAGCGCCGCATTAGGGGCCTCACACCATACGTAATCGCGCGTTGAAGCCCAGCCAACAACGTAACTAGTCGTGTAAGCCAGCGTAGAATTGTGGGTGAGTGAAAAATGACAGTTGCCCAGCGACTACCGCAGTAAAAACGTGTCATAGCTTACGACTGTTTGGGTTAATGGCGGCTCAGCTGAATCCGCCACCGTGTCATATTTGCAGCCTGCAGAGCACCACGAGATTACTAATTATGTTCAGAAGCTTGAAAGGGGTAAGAAGATTCCAAGGGTTAAAAAGATTCCAAGGGTTAAAAAGGACTAAAAGCAGGAGCAGTCTTGCTGGAGCCAAGCAACATCGCTTGCTTTACGGCAAAGGTCCGTCAACAAATGTTCCCGCCGTATTTTCGACAGCATTGATTAGGATCAATGACGCATATAGTTCGAAAATTACTTGGCGGCTGCTGGCGCGCAGTAGTCCGGGATTCTCATTAATCGAGCTTATGATCGTTATTGCAATTGTTAGCGTGGTTTCAACACTCGCTATCCCCGCTTACCAAAACTATATCGTCTCCGCCAACAGCACTAAGCTGAGCGTGCACTATCGCCAAGCGTCAAATTGGGTTCGGGCGGAAATGGTGAGACTGCAAAGTCGACTGACTGGGGGTGGCGATAGTACCGAAATCAGTGCCGGGCGTGATGAAACCAGTGAATGGGTGAATGCCCTGCTTGCAGATATCGCGGGCTCTGAGACTGCTTCTCCCTCCTCTGGTGCTGCCTTCGTGCCTGCAGCCGAAGGGGCCGCGCCCGACGCGATTACGCTGTCTGTTTCCGGCACCCCATTGGATGCTAATTTACGAGTCACGATTACTCGCCCGATATTTGGCAATTTCGACAGTTCAGAGCAAACGCATTTGTGTTGGGGCGGAGTGGCCTGCATCAATAACACTGAGTAACGCGATTACTCCAAACAGTCTTTTCCTCTATGCTGGCGGCATTCGTTTAGCTGGAAACATCGCGGTGCGCAATCAAGTTCACGGATCCACTTTGGGTCGACTGTTAGGATGCTTACTATTGGTGATATCCCATTCAGAGGCATCGAGCATGACCCAAACAGCGCAGAAACTCGCACCGTGTCCAAGCAGCCCCAATTGCGTCTGCAGTGATGAGCCAAATGAGTCAAACCAGTACATTGCCCCTATCGTGAGCACGGGCCGGGAACCTATAAATGGCGAGGCGCTGAGTAGCGAAGAAGGTGGTCAGAAGTTACTCGCCGCCATTGCTCGCTATTTAGAAAATCATGACGAATTTAAGATCATAGAACGCACGGATCATTCGCTTAAGGTAGAGGCGACAACCTCAATACTGCGCTTCGTCGATGATATCGATATGCAGGTACGGGGTGAGCGCGTATACGTTCGTTCTGCGTCGCGTTTGGGTTATTCGGATCTGGGTAAGAACCGCCGACGCATCGAAAAAATGCGCACGGCAATGGCAGAAGTCGGTATGGCGCAGACGTTATCCCAGTAGTGTTGTTGCCATCACAACAGAGCCCTTTGTGCGCATGTACCCACACGTATGACGGCATTCCCCGTGAATGAAACGCGAGCAACCAGCCTGCACATCGGCCGGCTGGAGCAGCAAATGGCAGGCCTTGAGCGACAAATTGGCCAGCTGAGTGACGAAATCGTCTCGCTGGCTTCGCTCCCAGATGCCTCCTCTTTCTCTGGGCCTCGTGCAATCGAAGAGTTCGCGCACAGCCTTCGCGCAGAGATTTTGCGCCTAAAAAGTGAACTTGATACCTGTGAGCATGACCTGCAGCAGCATCGAGTTAAGGCTATGCAACAACAGGAAAAAGGGCAGTCACCAGACGCAGACGACTCGGCGTCTTGCTAATCAAAAATTAACATTTCCCCATGGCACATCTGTATTACAGGCAGTAATCTTCGTAAGGCTATAAGACTTTCGGCCACGCGTTCAGAGTGGTCCAGCAACCAATTTTCGAGGAAGGTGAACCGGATGAATCTCAAGACTTTAATCAAAAACTTGTTTGTCGGCGGATTGATGTTAGCGGCGACTGTTACTCACGCGTCCCTTAACGTTGGCGATGCCGCGCCAGATTGGACCTTGCAGGGCTCCGACGGGCAGACCTACCAACTTTCGCAGCTGCGCGGCAAACATGTTGTGCTGGCGTTTTTTCCGAAAGCGTTTACCGGCGGCTGCACGATTGAGTGCAAGTCAGTGCGCGACAGCAAAAAGCAGGTGCGCCGTTTTGACGTGGAGTTCTTCATGGCTAGCGTCGACGATGTAGCGACGAACAAGGCTTTCGCTGACCAGAACAATGCGAACTTTCCTATTTTGTCCGATGCCAGTAAGCAGGTTAGCGAGGCTTATGGTGTTCTTGCCGGCATGGGTTATTCAAAGCGCTGGACCTTTTACATTGACGCGGAAGGCAAAGTTTCGAAAATTGATAAGGACGTAAATCCGCGCACCGCGGGTCGCGATTTGTTAAAAAACCTCGTGGCGCTGGAAGTGCCAACCTCCTAAGCGATGTTGGGCCACGCGGCGCACTTTTCAAAAAACAATAATAAGAGAGGGGAATTGCTATGAACGTAGCCAACTTCGACGAATCTAAAGTCAACTGGCAACGGCTGCCAGATCTGGATCACCTATGGCTGTCGATACTCGACGTGGATGACACTGCCAAGGTGGTAGACGTCCTGTTCAAGTTCGCAGCGAACGAGAAAATTGTCCTGCACCGCCATGTTGCAGCCTTCCATACCTTTGTCGTTCAGGGTGAACATCGAATATATGAGCCGTCGGGAGATCTAAAAGAGGTTCGTCCGGTCGGCACCTACAAGGCAGGTCAGCCCGATGAAGAGCCTCACGCAGAAGGTGGTGGAGACACAGATGTGGTGATTCTGTTTAGCCTGCGACCCTACGATGGCGGCGCGATATACGAGATTCTCGACGAAAACCATGAAGTACTCTCGACGATGACTTTTGATGGTATGAAGGAACTCTACGAAGCCGCATAGGTTGAGTACATGTAGCGCTGAGTCCAATTCGCAGTAAAGGGGACGGGGCATGCAGAAAAAGGTATTTCGCAGTGGACCTTATGCCGAGCTAATCGCCCAAGCGGTGCAGGTCGGCAACATCATTTATTTGTCAGGCCAAGTGGGTGTGGATGAACACGGCAGCGCCCCCGACGACCTGGTTGCCCAGACGGTCCTAGCGTATGAACACGTTAAGGCAGTGTTGGCGGAATTTGGGGCCACACTGGACAATGTCGTTGAAGAAACCGTCTTTGTGACCGACATGGCGCAGACCATGTCGCAGGTTCAGGAGATTTTCACCGCAAGGGCCTCTGCTTACGGGCAGCGCCCAGATGTAACGCAGACCTTAGTTGGCGTATCCGCATTGGTAGATCCCGCGTTCAAAATCGAAATCAAGTGCACGGCGCATTTGGAAGCACCTTGATTGGGTGCTTTAAAAGCCAACGAAACTAAAACAACAAAAAGAAGCCTCTAATGAAACGCATAGTCTTATCATCCCTAGCCGGTGCTTTGGCACTTCTCGCTTCCAATGCAATGGCTGACGATCACGCAATGTTTACTGGCGGCATGGATCCGCAAGCGCCCATGAACGTACAGACTCAGCTGTGTACGCTCAATCCTGGCAAGACCATGGCTCAGTACAACAGGCTGAATCAGAAATACATCGCTTGGTCGAAGAAAAATGGCGTCGAGACCACATATGTTCGCAGCTTGCCGTTCATTACTCACGGCAACCCAAACGATCGATCCAAAACGGAATTCGTCGAGTTTTTAGTCTCCGATCATGCGACGTCGGGTAAGTCTTGGGATCTTTGGCTTTCCACGCCGGAAGGGCAAAAGCTCAACGAAGAGTGGCAGAGCATCGCTCAGTGCGATGTGAAGATGGCGACTGTCAATACGCAGTGGGCGAACGTTGACGCTCTGAACAAAGATGACACTCGTTTCGCGATGTGGAATTGGTGCACCCGCAAAGAGGGCGTCTCCGTTGATTCGTTGATGGCGAAGCATGCGTCTATCGCAAAAGACTACCCGGAAGGGGTCGGCAATATTGGCTGGTTCACCTACGTACCAATGATCGGTGGCGCGAACGCACCGGGTTCATTTGCCAATATTACTGTTTTTCCGGACGTGGCGAGCCTAATGGAACACAAACAGTGGCTGGCTGAAGGCGGATGGAAGGTGCGCTACGACTACTACAACTACGTCGACTGTGTCGGTGACTACGTGATGATCGAAGAAATCATGCACCGTCCCGGCGAGTAAACGCACATAAAAGTCGGTCCCAGCGCCTGAGAGAGTAGGGTGCTGGGGGTCCAGCTTAATGATCTCTTCTTCGGAGAGATTAAAGACAAAGGCGTATTTTTTGGCATTCAGCCTAAATACGTTTGCGTCTCTCTCGACGATGAGCACGATGCTAGTTTCGTCGCTAGTCTGACCTATCCCCCGAAATTAGAACCACAAGTTGGATGAGATTTCCCGATAATCGACAGGTCAGGCGGTCTCAACTCAATAGCTGCCAGGCAATTTCCTAGAGGCAGGTCGGCCTTTTTTGCCTATGCGAAGAATCACGATTACCATATCGAAACAGGTTGCCGGGATAGCTCAGTTGGTAGAGCGACTGATTCGTAATCAGTAGGTCTATATATTTCCCGCGCTCACAACCTCCTAAAAAACCTCTATTATTCATAGTTTTACGAGCATTGCGCGCTGTGATTTCATGGCGATTTTTTCGATGTGAGCGTAAAGTGAGCAAATTTTTTCTCTGTCCTGTCACGTCCTGTGTCAGTGGGGGAGGCAGGTGGCTGCACCCCCTAGCTACCTAGATATAGGCATGGGCGGACATTTTGAGGGGTTTGGGGGTTGTAAGGGCTTGATTGATTTCTCAAGCAGACAAAAACAGTTTTTTGGTGTTCTTGCCGCAATTTGCGTGGTGTTGACACATGATATTTGAAGCGAATATTTTGTGTTCAGGGGAATCAAGGGAGAAAAAGAATGTCTGGAACGCCTAACGACGCAACAACTTCGCGTAATCTCATCATTCTTGTAGTAGGGCTGCTAATTACGACAGTCGCTGTTGCGGCGATCGCTGTAATGGTTGCTTACTGACGGGGCGATGGACCGCTGAATTTTGCCAGCTAGGCTCAAGCCACTGCTAAACGCTGGATGTCTGAGTTTTAGAGCCTTCTCGCAATGGTCAGGCGCTGCTCACTACCTCTGTTGCTGTGGCTATTTGCCGCGCTGGTTTTTACTAGAGAGCAGTTATCCTGCTAGTTGAATTTGGCCGTCTTCCAACAGAACTCTCGCACTTCTAACAACAGTCCGCTGTGCTGCCTCCACTTCCCCAATGATGGAATCGTGGGGTACGGCAAGCTCGTCAAGATCTAGCTGCTGAAAGTCTTCAAAGACTAATTGTTTCTTGTGACCGTCCAGAAGTCCCAGCATCCTTTCTCGCATTTCCTCTGGTGTTGCCTTCAAAACAAGCGCAATTAAGCGGTAGGGGCAGCTGGATAGCAAAGTGCCTAGACTTTCATCGTCCAGACTATTCAAATCCTCGTATACATATTGTTTTTGCCCCATTGAGAACCTCCACAAACGTTAAGTTGAATCAATCTCTTTCGAGCCTGAATCAGCCCGTTACACCTTCAAAAACAAAGTACGAAATGTAGCCAGTCAAAGTCAAGGGGAAGGCAGAAAGCCATAGGGTGCACCTAGAAGATATAGGCGTCGGCCCATATTTTTAAGAGCTTGCACGAATCCAGCCTATTCCCATAAATCCCCAAAAGTGCACCTCGTTTACGTTGGTAGGCTACGTGTAGTCGAGAGGCGTCAATCGTATGGCGAAAGTGCTTACGTAGTAAAAATTAACAGCGTTGCATTTTGCGCAAGGGGGCCTCAGGCTTTTTCGCGACGCCATGCCTACAAACGGTTAGTATAATACGGCATTGTGAAAGCACGCGATTAGTTAGACACGTCTCTGGTTCTTTAGGTCGCTGGAAAGAGCGACGATTATTGGTCTGTCTTCAATAAGAATTGCCATTAATTGCATTAAGTGGTGAATACAGTCTCCCCATCGCACTCGCGATTTAACTTGCACAATCAAGTAAATATGCGCTAAAACCTAACTGCTTGAATCAGGGAGGTTTTATGTTTTTTAAAAAACAGGATCCTCAATGGGAGAGAGGCATTACTCATTTGAGGGCGTATCGCAAAGTAAATGGTGACGGTAACGTGCCGTTGCTCTATCAGTGTAATGATGGCTTCAACCTAGGACATTGGCTGAATGGACAGCGACGAATAGGTAACAGACTCAAACCAGCGAGAGCCAAAGAACTTCGAGAATGTGGCGTTGATGTTTGACTCAAAGCCTAGCAATCAGCCGACCTAATACGATCATTGAGGACGCTTGGGCAGGTGACCACACCCCCTAGCCGCCTAGATATAGGCATGGGCGGACATTTTGAGGGGTGTGAGGGTTGTAAAGGGCTTGGTGAAACAATGCGTAGAGGTAATCAAAAGCCGACTACCTCTCTCCGGCGGAAACTATTTTGCAGCGGCTAGCATCTGTGCGGTGTTTTCAAATACCTGAAACCTAGCGAACTTCCCGCCCTCCATCTTTGCCATGTGCATTACTTCAGTGTCTAAACCTTCAGCCGTCATACGCACGTGTATAAAAACTGTATCGCCAGATTCATAGTAGGCGATTGGTTTCACCTGAAAGCTCGTAAACATTTCATCTATTCCTGAAAAGACGTTAGCTTCAATGGCAGCTGCACCAATCCATGTCCCCTCGTAAGGCATGCCTTTTTGCATAACCCATTCAACATCGGGAGCAAGCTCTGCTCTCCACGCTTCAATATTTCCTGTATTGAAGGCTGTATAAGCCGCCTTTACCGACTTGAGGTTTGCGGATATTTCACCTTCCTCGTGATGACCCGCAAATGCGGTGGTAGAGATGAAAAATGCTAGAAAGATCGAGAGTAATTTCATCGTCAGAACTCCTGTTGTTTTCAAACACCTTGTCTGCTGGAGAGTGAGAAGTCAAAAATCTCGTAAAGTGGGCATACCCCCTAGCTACCCGGATATAGGCATGGGCGGACATTTTTAGGAGTCATCTCTTAGAAGCTAACTTTCTATCAAACTAGTGCTAAGTCTCGTTTTTTATGTGCCACGCAGTGCGACGTAGATCCCGAAAAACATAAGAAGCATGAAGCCTAGATAGAAAGGAGCGGGCGGCGAGGAATCCTGTTCAGCAATTGTCGGGTAAAGAAGCCTGAGGCCCACGGAGGCGAAATTACAGTAAAAAGGAACTAGCAACGCTATAGCCATAGCTGGGCCTATGGCTTTGGGATCGCTTGCGTTAAACAACACAGCAATTACACCTACTAGAGATCCAATCAGACCACTGACAGGCAAATACTTCGCTAGTGCCGCCTGATAGTTTTCAACATTCTCAGGCGGTAAACAGATGCCAATCGACAAGGCACCAAAGATGGCTAGGGCAGAAGCGGCAGCAAATGCACCGATGCCGGCGACGCCATGCATTGCAAACCCCGTGAGTAGTATCCAAACCACCAAGGCCAAAATTCGGTTAGGCAAAGGGGCAGAATTAATCTTTAGTTCATTGTTACCGCTAAATAAGTGACAAACGCCACCGACGATGCACGCGTACAACACGATTAACAACGCGGTACCCCCAGCGTCACCGAAGATACGCGAGGGGTCCGATGCACGTGCAAGCATTCCAACGAATGCAATAAGAATGCCCACGATGGAAACCTGAAGTATTAATCCTCGCGTGACAGCGAAACCTTCTTTTCCGAATTTCACAGAAGCAAAAGCGGCGAGTGTGGGAATTAGGATGAACGCGAGGGAGTTAAGATCGAAAAGGAGCCAGCGCTTGTCTACCAAAAACAGACCAAATACGAGCAAGCCGAATGCAACACAACTGCGCAACAAAAGCATTTGATTAACCTTTCTTTTTTTTATTGCTCTAGTAAACAACGGTTACCTGAGGAGAAGCAATTCGCTAACTCTGGCGCCCTTTGACGATATGTTCGAAATTCCCATCACCTTATGAAGCCTTGCACAAAGGGTCTGTTATCCGACGTAAAAGGCGCCACCGCTTCCATCAACTCTGCGCTGGCATTACCTGCAACGACGAAAGATGTGATGTTAATAGACGCAAGAAATTCATCTGCAAATGGGCTAACTCCAAATGCGGTCATATGAAAGACTGCTGCCTCGCTGTTTGGGTAGACCTCAATTAGCGTTAATTTCGTATCGTCACTGTTTAAGAAATACTGATAACGAATGGTGTTTGGCTCCGATGCTTTTACCGCTGGCACCATTTCTTTGAGAAGCGACCTAAAGGACTCAGCTTTGCCGTCCACTATGTCTGCATTAATAGCAAAGATGATTTGATTTTCTGAAGCTTCGTGATGACCCGCAAATGCGGTGGTAGAGATGAAAAATGCTAGAAAGATCGTGAGTAATTTCATCGTCAGAACTCCTGTTGTTTTCAAACACCTTGTCTGCTGGTGAATGAGAAGTCAAAAGCCTTGTTACGTGACCATACCCCCTAGCTACCTAGATACAGGCATGGGCGAATATTTTGAGGGGTTTGGGGGTTGTGCAGCAATCTAAGGCTGGTGCTGCTCTAAAAGATCTTTCAAAGGAGGGGCAACAATCCATTTGATAAAGTAACCATAAAGCACCGCAAGCATAGCGTCTCCAATCCATTGTAGTTTGATAGAGGCAAGGTCTATGTTGTAGGTAAAAATTCCAAACATACCGATGAGAAAACCCAGCCAGCCTAGTGCTACGGCTCCTTCTGCAATGTACCCAGCTGTCTCTGGAGTGTTAATGCGAAACCCGACTCGCATCAGCGCATAGAAAACTGTTCCGCCGAACACCATGACAAAAGCCACAGGGTCTATCAAAGATTCCAAAGCTACCGCACTAGCGCTGGCAAAAATCAAAATAGCAAATACCCCGACTAAACCTAAACTTCGTGCCATATTAATTTCCTAGTTTTTTTATTTGTTTGAGACTTGATGTCAGATCTGTAGTCAAACGTCATTGAGGTCCATGACAAACACCCAGTCAAGACTTCGTCGACGGGCCCCGTATGCGTCTAAGGGGTGGGACAGGTGGCTGCACCCCCTAGCTACCTAGATATAGGCATGGGCGGATGTTTTGAGGGGTTTGGGGGTTGTAATCACCTTTTACGATCTCGGAAGTTTGTAATCAAAGCCTCCAACAGCGCCAGAGACCCTATCCAAGTAGTGATAGAAGACCTGATGCTCCCTGAATAGCGGTGCCAACCAGTTGTCTATGCTCCAATACAGAATGGAGGCTATATGTGCAGCTACGGTGAAGTCATACATCGTAAGACTGTCAGACGCAATAAAGTTGGTTTTAGAGAGTTGCGCCACTAACGTTTGGATGTCTTTTTGCGCCTCCTCGCGGACTTCATCGTCGGTAAGGCCGCCTATTGAGGTGTTTGCCAGTCGACGTTTCCACATCAGCCGTTGCATTAGCTTCGTCCATAACCCCGCAGGAAACCATGGGTAAGGAAACATCTCTGCCCACATTATTTTAGTTGTATCTGGATCCGCATGCTTTGATTTACAAATAATATGGTACAGATGATCTTCAACGAGCCTGACAAGAGCAATACCACTGACTTTGTCTTCGTCATCAGGATGAGGAAAGGTAAGAGGGGCCGCATACCTTTCAAGAACCATTAAAATCCGCTCGGATTCGACGAAGGGTTCACTATCAATAAGAAGGTGAGGAACTTTTCTTGACGGCGATGCAAAGACGGCACGCACAATTTGAGGTTGTACGAGCGAATAATTTAACCCGAAGTAACGTAATGCAAGTTCGACTTTCATAACCCAAGGGCTTGGCGACCTTAAACCTGCGCAGCTGGGCAATCCGTAAAGTGTGAGCATGTGTTTTTTGTTTTTGTTAAGAGCAGAGAATGTCTCGAAAAAATGAGTTTGCTGCAAGTAGTCCTGAAATCTTGACAAACCTTCAAAAACAGGCTAGGCTCAGCGCGGCTTCTTTGAAGCATTCTGAGGGTTATAATTTCACCCATTGCCTCCTTATTACCCAGCCTTTAAAACGTCTCTACGGGCCTGTGTGTGCGTCTGAGAGGGTGTTTTTGCAGGGTCTCCCCTGACCGTTTAGAGAAACCTGTTGATCACCGCTGTCGTTCTGTGCCGCTGCTACGTTATTTTCAATCTCAGTATCAAAGCAGGGTTCTTTTTCATACCACTTCTTCTTGTCCGGCCGCCTTTGATTTCTTAAAGCAGTAAGGCGGGCAAGAATAATAGACAGGAACGCATCTCATCCTTCAGGCCGGTTAGAGTGCTACGGCAGTATTCGTTCCGAAGACGGCCCTAGGGACTTTGGTTCGCTGCGAAGTAACGTGGAAGATGATCGAACGTATTCGTCCCTAGGGCAGAGCTATTGTCGGTCGAGACCTCAGCAGCTTTAGATCGCTGGGTTTGCAACGATCGAACGCTTGCACTGGAAGGTCGCAAAGAAGTCTCAGTTCGGATCGTCACATTGATCATCAGCACACTAATACCCAACGAAACTTTCATCTGCTCGACTGCTTGATAGACGCTCATTAATTGGAGTTCGATCATGCAAAAAATGTTTCTGGCGCTTTCCACGCTTTTGGCGTTCTTCAGCGCCCTAACTTTTAATAATCTCGCTCATGCTGGCCATCACGAGGAGGGCGAGATGAAGCCTAAAACCGTGGTGGAGTTGGCAGTAGGCTCCGATGCAACATCTACCCTTGTGACTGCAGTAAAGGCGGCAGGATTGGTTGACGTTTTATCGGGGGCTGGGCCTTTCACCGTTTTAGCTCCTACTAATGAGGCATTTGCGAAACTGCCTGAGGGTGCTTTAGAGGGCTTGTTAGCCGACCCAGAGGCTCTGGCGGGAGTACTCAAGGCGCACGTCATAGCTGGCAAAGCCAAGGCAGAAGCCGTCGTAACGCTAGACGAAGTGGAGACACTCAACGGAACATACGCCGTAAAAGTGTCCTACGGTAAGGTGACCATTGGAGGGGCTACCGTCATTGCTACCGATTTAATGGCTGGAAACGGCGTGGTGCACTTAATAGACACAGTTATTCTGCCCGAATAAACAGCTTTGGCGGCTAATGTTCTCAGCCCCATTTGAGCAATCTTTTGGGGCGTTAACGCGTCGCAGTCGTTACCTGCACGAAAACATTAACTTCGAAGATTTATCTTCACAAAAAATAGTAGGGATTGGTTATGAACAGGTCATTTACGTTAAAGGCACTGATAATAGACACAGTGTATGTTTGGAGGCGGGTGATGGATGTAAAATATAACCCCCTCAGGCACGTGGCAGATCCAAGCCTGCAAGGCTACTTTATGATAGTACTCTTCACTATGTGGAGTGCCGCATTTGGTTTCATCGCAACCTACCACCTAGGGTGGTTAGGATACGATATGGTCACGAGCATAGTAGTCCATTTGTCTATCTTGATTCCGATTTTGGTGACCAACGCAGTGTTTATTGACGCTGAAAGAGATGGCGAGCAATGGTTGGTGGATTGGAAAGAGGAGAAAAGCAGAAAACTTCTCCCAAAGAACGGGTCAAAGAGTAAAAATCTAGTGCGCTGGAATCCGGATTCAGAGGCGTGACAATTTCAGTTACCCAAAAAACCCGTTGAAGCTTATTTCCAGATTTGGGCTGTAGCCCCGTTTAAAAACGGGGCACCCGCCTTGCGATCCTCCTCAGATCAGCTTGCGCATCAATATATTGAAAAACGAACTCATGTCGAAATAGTCGTTCGCACTGGCCATTCTTCTTAGATAGCCATCATCGCTTCGTAATTTGGCGGTCGCCTCGTCATGTTCTGCAGTTGAGTCTTGATAAGTAACGATCGCTATAGAACCGGGTTTGACTGTGCTATTGGGCACGCCGTATCCCACTTGAATTACCACATTTGGATGCCCTGTTACATGGTTCACGTAATTTGCCATATCTGTCATCCACGCCGCCGCACCTAAAGCATCCATTGCCCTAGCACCTGTTTGCGAGATGATGTCAGTCGGCGCGCTGGGGCGTTGGCCTGCCATATGCACCACCTCTGCGATTGAGGACTCAGGGGCCGATGAGAGATATTTACCGATTTCCTCCTGATGCCTGATGTTTTGTTCGTCGGTATACATAGGTACTACTGCGTCACTCAGAGACGCCCAGTCGTCGGCTCTCATTGAGTTCGCCATGGTGCCCAATGGCATCCCTGCAATTACTCTATACAGGGTTTGCGGTATTGAGCATTTGCTATTCCAGTATTCGGTCGATTTCATTGCTGCTTCCAAGCCACTATTCGCTGCGGTTGGTGTTGGATGCATGATGTTTGAAACTATCTTCATCTTTTTATTTCCTCAAACTTTTGATTATTTATGGCTTAGGCGCTTCCGCGGGCGGAAACGAACCTACTTCCCTCCGGTTGAGACGCTACCACTCCCCTAGTTACAGGATTTTGACTATTTAGAAGAAAATGTATTACCGAACCGGCTTTCGTAATCTGCGGTGAAAGCGAGCCACGTTTCTCACCCGAAGACCCTTCGCTCCTGCTTTTTCAGAGGATTCAAATGAGCAGCGTGAGGCCTGAAAAACTACTCCAAAGGACAATTACCCAGCCCTTAAAACGCCTCTACGGGCCTCTGCGTGCGTCGGAGAGTGTGTTTTGGTAGGGTTTCCCAATGATCCTATTAAGAAACCTATTGATCACCGTTTTGGTGCTGTATTGCTGCTACATGATTTTCAAAATCAGTAGCAAAGCGGGGTTCTTTTTCCTTCCATTGCTTTTTGTCCTACCGCCTTTGATCCTGAGGGCCAAGAAAGCTTCCGGGGATGGTGAGTCCTGAAGCTCTACAGCTTTCGTTAGCTAAGTATCTTGAATGGGATTCTGGAAGATCTGGGCGCTTTTAGTAATCGCACTTGTGATCCTAGGCTGGATTAGAGGCAAGCATTTCTTAGCTTTTTCCACCGCAGGGTTCGTTGGTCTTGGTGGACTGATGGTTTTGGATAGAGCTAGTGAAGCTGAGCAGCCATCTAATTCCATTCTATTGGCGGTATTGTTTCTAGCAGTAGTGCTGTCTACCTTGAGCTTGATTGCGAATCACGTAAACCACTCGTAGTGTAGGGCGCAGTGCTGAATGGCACGAAATATCTGCACCCAAGCACGGCAATTTCCATGCTCGTGGGAACTATAAACTCATCATGCACGGTCAGCACAGGGACACCTTGATCCGACAAGTGCTTCGCTACCTCAAACACCAAATTAGACTCCAGCCACGCGTAGTACTGTCCTCGCGCTTTCCCTTGGTAGAAGCATTCAACGATAGGGGCGTTGCGTTCCTCAACTAGCCTCAGCATGGTGGCTACGGCCCGATGCTTTTGTAAGTCCAACTCAAACGCTTGCGCAGCACTTTTCTTCAGTGAAGTTCGATTTGCTTTAGCAGCCATTGATGCACCTTTGCGAGACCCGTTATTGAGCATCATTTGCATTAAGTGTTTGACTGTATCTCTGTGGAGTCCGTCTACTTTGTATGGATCCTCCGGGTGAAGGAACTCCCCAGTCATGTATTTGTAAAGTACATTAGCCTGACTCGCTGGGTAGTCCACAGCAACTACGGACTCGCCGTTGATTGTGATTTTCTTTCGCTTGGCCTTAGGGAACGACATGAATGGGTTATGCGTTCTTCCGCCATAAATGAGCCGTCCAGAGCCATCCCAATCTTTGTACTTCCTGATCAGATGAATGTATCCAAGATCCTCCCCATCAATCTTTATGTCTTGAAGGTTCAGGTAGGCACAGTACGCTGACATCAGTTGCTCAATGTGTCTGGAGTAGGGTGTTGGTTCAAAGGGGAGCAGCTTATCTTTAAGGCTACGAAGTTCTATAAAATGCTCTGTAGCTCCTTTATGAGATGCCTCTGTGTATCCAAGCTCCTCGCAAAGCTTTATGAGGTTTTCATTTGGTACAAAAGCTGAGAGCTTAGGTTCCTTGAAATCTCCTTGCTCCGTCTTGGTGTACCACGGTGTGCCGCTTTCAAGTTTCAGCATCCCGTTATTCCTAAGCTGCTTGATGACAGCTACTAATGGCTTATGACCATATCCATGCGGGTTGTATTGCTCAGGAGGATTTGCCTGATTCCTAGTGCTATACAACAATGGCTGAGAGTTGTACTTGCCCACGTTGCTTAAAATGCAGTGAAGGGCTTTACGCTGCGCCTTGGTTCCTAGCTTGGGTTCAGGTGCCAATAGAGACTGATTGAAAAGGATCTTTTCAGTATCTAGGGCAACATCAGCATTCAAAAACAGGTTCAGTCTGGGCATGTAACTTTTGGCTCATATGGGGGTTGGTAAGGCTCTCTATAGCTTATGGGGTATAAGCCTTTTAGTACCTGTTATGATCATCATTATTAGATCTAAGATATTGATTTATATAATAAAAACAATAACTTATAAGGCTTTAAAGCCTTAATAGGAAAATACATGAAATTAAAACCCCTTTTATTTATAACTTCTTATAGCTCCTTTAAGCCCTGCTTTAGCTGGTCACCATGAAGGATCTTCTGTTGAAGCTTTTGTTCAGGATTACTTTGATAAGTTCAACTCAACGACACTAGAGGCTAATCCAGAGCAGAGCTTCACCTTCCCAGCAGTTTTCATTAACGATGGAAAGGTAAGGGTGATCCAAGATGCATCTGTAAAAGTCTTCGACTATGAGGTCATCAAAGCTTCTGGTTGGGCATATTCTAAAATACTCAAGACCACGGTGTTGTATGAGGGCCCCAACTCAGCCGTTATGCAGGTAGATTTCAACAGACACAGAGCAGATGACTCTGTGTTGAGTGCTTCAAAGGTGTTTTACACCCTCGCTATGACGGAACTGGGTTGGAAGTTGGCAGGCGCATCAATACCTGGTGGGATCACGTTGGTTGAGTAGGTGGCTTAACCTTCCCAGTATTCGTTCTCTCTGTATTGCTCCTCCTCCAATTCATCTTTGGTAGTTGGAGGATCAGGTTCAGGATTCACTTTTCCATAGAAGACTGATCGCATCAGGTTTGTAGCCGTCAATAAATACTCTGGTTTATCGCTGTCTGGGTCATCAAAGGGTATTTTTCTATCTAAAGCATCAACCACCTGCTGGTATTTCTTGCGGGCTTTTTCGAGGGACTGATTAATGTAGATAGGTGTTACTGTCTTTGGCGCATGGTTAAGAAGTTTGCCTATCTCCGTTTCTGAGGTGTCCAGTTCGTGGCATACGCTCGCAAATAATCTTCTGAAATCGTGGTGAGAATACGTGGCAATGCCTGCGCTTTTGCACACCTTTGTAAGGGCTTTGCGGGCATCTTTTATTGCGATGGCAGGTTTGCTTGTGAATACGTAGACATGGTCTTTGTCTTCGGCATTGAACCTTGATTGGAACATGTCGTAAGTCAGGCCAACCATAGGGACTATGAGAAATCTGTCGGACTTGTTGGTTGGGAGGGTGACTCTCTTTTGCACAAGATCAACTTGTTCCCACTTTACAGACATGGACTCTCTTTTGCGCAGCCCTGTGGTCAGGCAGAAAACCATCCAATCCCGCATGACATTGCTTACAGGCGCGCTTAAAAAGGCAGTCATAAATTTGGAGAGATCATCATAAATTTCACTCAGATGCTGCTGCTTGCTAGGGTTAACTTTCCTTTTGACCAGAAGCGCAGCCTTATGCGCAGGGTTTTCTGAGATGTATCCAAGAGCAAAGGCATGATCCAAGACAGCCTTCAGCACGACAAATGTCCTCTCCGTGCCTGTAGCGTGTGTTTTGCCTGATGAATACCAGCGCACAATATCGTCTGTGGTTAGATTTTGAATTTTCCGTGAGTTGAGCGGCTTCAGGTAGTGCTGAAAGTTGTAACGGTAGTCCCTCTCCGTCCTAGGCTTTAGGCTTTTGCTAGCGATGTACTGCTCTAGCAACTGCACAGGATTCATTGAGCCTCTGTCTGTGGCCTTTGGATCTATCCCTTGATCAAATTGGACTAACCACTCCTTAGCTAAATCCCTCGCTTTCTTGGGTGAATAGGCAGCTGCGTTGCCAATGATGCGCTCAATCTTGTTTCCTTTTCTGCCAAGCCTAGAAAGAACGCCATAGCTTTTGACCCCGCTTGGGCGGACTCTCAAGAAAAAGCCACGGAGTTCGGTATCTCTGACAAAGTATTCTTTTTGTCTTGGCTGTGATTTGGCTACAATCTGCGCGCTCAAGCGATGATAGGCGGTTGTTGGCGCCTTAAATGCGACAAGGTTTTCTGAATCCATGTGAGCATCCAGTGAGCAGAAAAGTGATTTTATAGCCTAAGTGAGCAAGAGTGAGCAATAAGCTTTTGCTGCAATATTCGGTTAACTTATTGAATTTATTCGAATAAAAAATTTGCCGGGATAGCTCAGTTGGTAGAGCGACTGATTCGTAATCAGTAGGTCCGCGGTTCGATTCCGCGTTCCGGCACCATTTTCTCTTGCGCAGCGAAAAGGTTCGTTTTTGGCCTCGCCGCACCTAACGCTGATTTTTCTTGATTGGTGCTTAGGCATCAGTTCTGTGTTGTCACTTCGTCAGATTGACAAGTTTTAACTAAAGTCAGGTCCCCACCCACTCTCGACATAGGCCGGGGATAGGCGCGACATGCTGATAGGGTGCGAGGTGAAGAGAACTGCGGATATCTGTCTGCTCAGCGCTTCACAGCCGTGCACTCCAATTCTAGTGCTGCGCCCAATGCCAAACCGTCAGCCCCAAACGCGCTTCTCGCGGGATAGGGTGGTTTAAAGTAGCTGGTATAGATTTTATTGAAATCAGCCCACTCATCGATGTTGTCGATCATGACCAAACACTTAACAACGTCATCCAAATCAAGGCCCATCTGGTCTAGGTGATTCTGCATCTGCCTGAAAATTGCGTGTGATTCGGGGACTAATCCACCGTCAACTAACTCCCCTTCAAGGTCGGTACCTACCAAACCGGAGAGAAAAACCAGCTCGCCACTTACAACTACAACATCAGAGAACGGAAAACCCTGATCCATTGTTTCTTGAGAGCTATAAAAACTGCCTGCCGCAGTCTGTTTTAGAACACCACTACCCAGGTTCCCATGTTTGTCAGAAAAAGCAAAAGCACCGATAAGCAATGAAGAAATGAACCACAGAGATTTTAGTTTCATCGGATTGACCTTGAGCAATTTGAATAAAGAAGTGCTTTGTTTCTGCATGCATCCTATCGGGCGAACGTCTGTGTTTGCAAAGTGGCAGATAGGTTTGTGATGAAACGATACTGCTGAAGTAGTCACCCGCAACACGGAATTTGCTGGCTTGACCACAGTCTGTCCTTGCGTGGGCGATCACGCTGCCTTCCTACCACATTATCGTCGTTTCGATGCCCTCTGAAGAGAAAGTGTTGCCGTACCTAATGTTACCCATTAGATTGTTTGGCACGGAGGAAGTATGACAAGCTTACGTTGGATTTGGCTGAGCATAGGGTTGGTCTATGTAGCGTTTTTTGGTTGGTACACGTCTTTTGGCGGACCGCTGACCGAGAAAGAGATCGATCACTATTTGAAACTCTTTGAACAGCGAGGCGTTGCTGAAGAACAAGCCGCGATGCTCGAACAGTTCATGCGTTCAGACACTGGTGATGACTTCGCCATGCTCAACAATATCGATATGTACGAGAAGCCTCTTCAGGTTGAGGGTGTCGAACCCGGTGACAGCAGCGAAGAGGTGCTGGATAAATACATGGAATACATGTACCCCGCATTGTTCGCTCGAGCCAGTCATCCGGTGTTTTTCGGCGATGCTGCCAGTATCGCAATGGAACTTTTGAACACGCCAGGAATGGACGTCTGGTCTCAGGGTGCCTTGATGCGCTATCGCAGTCGTCGTGACTTTTTCGAAATCACGACTAATCCGGCATTCTCTGGTTCTCACGATTTTAAGATCGCAGCGCTGCGAAAAACCTTGGCATTTCCCTTGGACCCTTGGTTCCAATTAGGTGACCCGCGACTCGTGCTGGCATTGTTCTTGGGTTTTTTTAGGCACAGCGCTAAGCTGGCTCGAAGCAGCCCGTCGCTTTTCGAACCGTCGAGGCCCTGCCTGACCCCTAAGCAGGGTTGTCCCCTCAGCGAGTTCTACCCCAGCACCCGTCGCAGACCACGCAAGATACGGAACCTTTGCTTGCCCCCTATCTGGCGCCCATCAACCCATGTCGGCGACCTTGGCACGCATAAGACCCATATAAGAGGGACGTTAGGGCCCTGCAATAAGACAGAGTTCAATATGGGAACGTCTGGTATCCGGACAGAATTCTGATTTAATCAGTAGAGCCGCCGGATTATTCACCGAAGTGACTCTATCGCGCTGTCGCGCGGTTGGAAGCTTTTGTGAGAAGCAAGAATAACAACGCACCACAAAGGAGCGGAAGGTATGGCGAGTTTAAGTCGTAGTGATTTGATTAAAATCAAACGCTTCAAAGAAAGTAAGCCAGACTATGAACGTAAGATGCAGCTCGCGCTCGGGTTCTATTTGGGATCCGGCTTGCTCCTCATTGCTGCGCTGCTTTCGGTGGGGTCGGATCAAAGCCTGGCAGGCATATTGGCGATTGGTTCGATTGCTGCACTCGCACCTACCCTTAGACCTAGAGCAACGGGCAAAGTCGTTGCCTTAGTAGAAAGGAACTACGATCTTTGGATGCGCCAAAATGAGATTGCAGGTTACTCCCGTAGAACCAATGCCTTCCTGTTGAAAAACGACGATCCAGAGCAAACGCAACAGTTCCATGATCCTGTCTGTGATGAGTGTTGGCATGAAGGCGAAGCGCTATTCAACATAGATGAAAACCGAGTCCGTCGGGAGGCTGATGCTGAGAGTGGCACCCGGGTGCCGCGACAATCCGTCTCGCAACTCGATTTGGTTGACTACTACTGGTCGCGGATGTCGCTGAACACGGCCCTGAAGCTATACGTCACCTTCGGTGAGGTGACAGAGGCATCGCTTGTCGAGTAGGACTTCATGGCGCGGCGGTTGAGCCGCGCGTCTATTACTTTTAGCTTGTTAACGCTCTCACAAGATCCATGGCGACAGCAGTGGCACTTATTGAGCTACCAATCATGATGGCCCGGTCACTCCACTGCACACCAACAAAGATCCAGCCAACCGCGCTGACCACGTAAGCAATTTGACCCTGCATCACCAATCCAGCGGACATGAGGAAGATGCCGCTGACTGAGAGAAAAGTGGCGACCCATTTGACGTACCAATCGATCGTGCCGACGGGTGTCGTTGACTTGAGGTCATCGTTCTCTGCCTGTAGCTCACGTAGCTCATCGATCAGCCGCTTCTTTTCCGTGGCAAGCTCAACCGCCAGCTGGCTCGCGCGGCTGGCTCTGCCGGATGGAGCAGCATATTGATCTGGCATATAAGAGACGGCTGAAGGCAGTTCCGGTTCTCGTGGGCTCATAATCGTTTCTCGGTCAAAGCGCGGTTTTACGGGTCAGACTTTAGGCATCCGTTTGCAATAGCGACGCGAAAAGTGGCGGCATAATCCGCCTTTTTTGAGGTGAGTCAATCTTTTTTTCGTTCTTGGAATAATGCACTAAAACAGTAGGTTAGCGATTATTTAGGGGTCTAAATTAACGCCTTAATAAGGCCTCTTTTGAGCCCGGAATTCAGATGCGAAAACCGTAGAGTTGGAAGGATTTAAGGACTTGTGCCGTGGAATAAAAAAATGCGACTGCACACACCAAGCGCAAAGCTAGCGTTTTCTCAGGTAAAAACGATGTTCAGGAATGGTGCGTGAATTGGCAGAGGTTATTTCTCTCTTCGCATGCTTTGAGTATGAAACGTTAGCACGCTAATCATTTCGTTCTATTGCGGTGGCTTCTTGGAAGTTCGCTATTAGTGATTTTTTTCTGCCGGATAAATCAACCCCCACTGCTGGCGTATTTGGTCCATCGCGCGCATCAGACTCAAACTGTCTGCATGGGGCATGATTTCGCTTTCGGTTTTGCCGGCGAGCAAACAGTCCACCACTTCCTGGGCTTCGAATTGGTAGCCATTGCCGTCATAAGGCAGGTGAACCGGTTCCGCTGCTTTGTTTCGGCGTTGAACGATCATCTCCTTGGCCCGCCAAAACTGTTTTGGCAAGTGGATATGACCGTGAGTGCCATAAACCGAGGCACTCATCGAGGTTTGGGTGCGCAACGCCGACGCCAACACGCTGATTTGGCCCTGGGCGTGACGCAGTAGGTAGGCCGATTGCTCATCAACCCCTGTGGTCGCCTTATGGGCAACGCTGGTAATTTCCTCGGGCTCACCCAGCAGTAGCGTTGCGAAGGCAAGCGGGTAAATACCAATGTCCAGTAGCGCACCGCCGGCTAGATCTAGATTGAAAAGACGGCTGGACGGATCAAAGGGTGCGCGAAAACCGAAATCCGCCTGCAGCATTCTGACCTCACCGATCTCGTTCTCCGCCAGCCGTCGCTGCAGATCTCGAAGCAGAGGTATGAAGCGCATCCACATCGCCTCCATTAAAAATAGTTTGTGCCCTTGGGCCGCAATCACCATCTCGGTCACTTGGGCCGTATTCAGTGCAAAAGGTTTTTCGCATAGGACATGTTTACCTGCCTGCAGGCAAAGCAGGGTGTTCTCGAAGTGCAGGGTATGCGGCGTGGCGATGTAGACCACATCGACTTTAGGATCTTGGGCAAGCGCCTCGTAGCTGGCATGCGCGTGGGCAATACCATGGGCATTGGCAAAGTCACTGGCGCTTGATTGCGTGCGTGAGCCTATGCTCACCAGCTCGGCATCGCGCACATGTTGCATCGCCTTCGCAAACTCGGCCGCGATGAGCCCAGTGCCAAGAATTCCCCAGCGTATGGGTTTGTTCATTGCCGGCATATCAAAAATCCTGAATCGTGAGAGAAAGACGCAAAGAATGTTAACCTTCTTAGCCTGGGCACCGTGATGCTATGTCAGTGATGTGCCTGAAGTATTGGTCGTTTTTTGGAAGCAATATGTCGCAAATGTCCTTAGAAGAAGCCGTCAGATCTCGTCGTTCTGTTCGCGGTTTTCTTAACCAACCTGTACCGCAAGACGTTCTTAACAAGATTTTTGATATTGCACGCTGGTCTCCCTCAGGAACCAACATGCAGCCATGGCAAACCTACGTGGCCTCCGGTTCGCTACGCGACCGGCTCCGCGCTCAAATGATGGAGCGAGTGCAAGCGAAAGTGCCGCCGAGCCAAGACCATAAGGAGCCCAAACGAAATATTGGGCAGGTATACAAAGACCGACGCCGCGAATGTGCAGCCGTTTTATATCGAGCCATGGATATCGAATGGGACGATAAGCCGGCCAGAGCTTCTGCAAGCTTCCGCAATTTCGAGCTTTTCGATGCTCCCCATGTGGCGTTCTTGTGCATGGATGAAGGCTTTGGTCTGGGCAGTGCTTGGGATGTTGGCATGTACGCTCAAACCCTGATGCTGGCAATGACCGCAAACGGATTGGCGAGTTGTGCCCAGGGGACTATGGGCCATCATCCAGATTTAGTGCGAGAGGCCTTCGGGCTAGGTGATGAGGTGAAAGTCCTCTTCGGCATCAGCTTCGGCTATGAGGATACGTCGATGAAGGTCAATGAGGCACACACCGAAAGAGCATTGCTAGAGGATACCGTTACGTTCAAGAGTTAGCATTTTGGTCAGGCTTAAGAGTTCAGCCCTCTGCTGAACACCGACAGCAGGGTGGCCAAGTTCTCTGACTTCGATTTTTCAGAGGCATCCGAGAACAATATGGCGGTGGCGGACAAAAATATGGTGTCAGCGACGGAATCTGGGGGAGGTGTATGCGCAAACGTTGGCAATTCACCGGTGGCGTAAGCCTTATTGACGACCTCCTTCACCACCCGCTGTATCGGTAGAGCACCCTTCTCCTCAACAATTTTGTGATGGTTCTTAACCAGTTCATAGGAGAACGTAGATTTCTGGCTTGAGTCTAAACCCAGCCGCAGACGCTGCCGTGCGTCAAAAATGGCGAAAAGCTTGTCGTAGATAGACGCGTCTTCGCCGACCCGCTCAAGGGCGTCAATCGATGATTGGACGATCACGCTCAAAAAGAACTCTATGACGCCGTTGAATACCTCTTGCTTGCTGCCGAAGTAGGTATACAGCGCGGCTCTAGATATTTGTGCTTCCTTGGCCACGTCCTGCATGGTGACGTCGCCGTATCCGTTAGCGAGAAACGCGTTTCCTGCGGCTTCTAGAATTTTCTCTCGTCGTTGTGAGCGGGAAGGCACAATAGACCTCTAACGGTTAGAAATCACCGAAAGAGTGGCAGATCAAAAACTAAATGCCAACGAGAATTAACTATTGGTAGGTGAAAATTCTTAGGCGTCTACTTTCGAGCCGACAGAATTGCGAGGTGGAAGGTAGATTAGATGAGCACCCTGCTCATCCACTGGGTGAAGGGTTGATCTACGCACATTGTCAGGAAGCCGGCAAATGCCAAGAAAGGACCGAAAGGCATGGGTTGTTCAATCCTCAGCCGGCCTGCGAGTAGGAGCACGGCAGCGGTACAAAGTGCCGTTAAGGCGGCGACCAGAACGACGCTAGGCAGTGCCTGCCAACCTAACCAGGCGCCAATAGCCGCCGATAACTTGAAATCGCCGTAACCCATACCCTCTTTGTTGCGCAGCAGTTTGAATAGCCAGTAGATTGTCCAGAGCGATATGTAGCCGATAACGGCGCCGAGTACGGCAGCAGCAACTGGTGCGAAGTGCTCTTGGGTGTTGATGATAAGACCCAGCCACATGAGAGGAAGTGTTATCAGGTCGGGCAGCACGTATAAGCGAGCATCGATCAGGGCGAGGGTCAGCAAAGACAGCGCAAAAACCGATGCGAGTAAAAGCTGCAAACTTGGGCCGAGGGCCAAGGCGAGGGCCGCAAGCGCGACAGCCCCGGCAATCATGGCGCTTACGTGCTGATAGGCCGCGGAGAATTGAATGGGCGCAAACGCACCGGGGTTATCGGCCGAGGATAGTTTTTCAGCTTGAAACGCTCGACCAAGCAGCAGTGCTAACGAGGAACAAAGCAAGCCCAACAGCGCTCCGGCAAATGTTGCTAAGCCCAGCAGCGCGCCAATGGAGTCAGTCGAGGACAATCGGGTTCACGCAGGGGCTCGCCGCGAACCTACTGGCGCGACGCGGGTGCAGGTACGTCTACTATGTCGTGGGCAGAGGCACTGATATCGGGTGCGTCTGCAATCCCCACATGCAGCATGGGCGATGCATCGATGTGCTCTGCATTCATCATGGAGGCGACACGCTGCAACGAGGCGACGATCATGGACTTTTCCCATTCCTCCAGTTTCTCAAAGGCCGCGCTGAAGACGTCCTGCAGGGGTTTGGGCGCTTGTTGAATCATTGCCTCGCCTTGGGGTGTCAATGTGGCATGGACAACGCGCTTATCCATCGTGCTTCGGTGCCGCGAAACTAATCCTCGGCCCTCCAAACGATCCAGAATGCTGGTCACGGTTGCCTGGCTCAGACTGACATGGGTGGATAAACGGGAGATCGCGACCGCGCCCATTTCCTGTATCGCTTGCAGCACCAGTAATTGCGGCGCTGTCAGACCAGATTTTTTACTAAGCTGGCGCGAGTATAGGTCAGTGGCCCTGATGATTTTGCGAATGGTAATTAAGACGTCTACTTCTTGGCTCATGCGATTGATTTGTCCTTTTCGCGAGTCTCTAGGGTGATGTAAGTGGCGGCGCTGGGACGCTCTATACGCCCAATTTTGCCGTGGGTCACGCCTTTGGAAAGGGCGTTTCTTAAGCAGGCATAGTAATTTAAAAGCAAGAAAGAGTTTGAATGTTTAGTAATCAAAAGAAAAGCGTGGTGTGATCGATGGGGCGCTCTTTGCGTCCGGGATTCAATCTCAGCATCCCAAACTCATAAAATGGTCAATTTTGCTGATTTTGATGTAAGCTTGTAAGGATAGCTGGCGGTTAGAGAAGCAATTTATTATTCGACTACGAAACATTTGCTTGAGAAGCAAATGTTGAGTTTGTCCCCCAGTTCTGAGAAATGGCTCGCATAACCGAGTCATCAGCAAAAGGAGAGCACGTGAATTTTCAACGGAGTAAGATAAATCAAGCAGTTGTTGCCGCGCTTGTATCGATGACGGCGAATCAAGCTGGCGCTGATCAAGGCGTTATCGAGGAAGTAGTGGTAACGGCAACAAAGCGGGCCGAGAGTACTCAGGATATTCCCGTAACCGTCGATGCATTAACGAGCGACTCGCTTGAGGATTTTGGCATCACGAACTTTGAAGACTATCTAATTCAGCTACCAGGCGTGACCGCTGGTGGCAGCGGTCCGGGCCAGAATACAATATACATTCGAGGAATTGCGTCCACCACACCAAACCTTACGACGGCAGGTGTTGCGGGGATTGCGCCGAATGTCGCTTTGTACTTGGACGAGCAACCGTTAGCACAACCGGGCCGAAATTTAGACGTTTATGCGGCTGATTTGAACCGAGTTGAGGTTTTGAAAGGGCCACAGGGCACGCTATTCGGTGCCAGCTCACAGGCGGGCACGGTGCGGTTGATTACTAACAAGCCTGATTTTTCCGAGGCCTATGGCCGCCTCAGCGTTGACGTTTCCAATACTGAAGAAGGCGAGGCAAGCAATAAATTTGAGGTTATGTATAACCTACCTATTTCCGACAGGTTCGCCGTCCGCGCTGTCGCGTTTCGAGACGACCAAGGTGGATGGGTCGATAACGTGCCGGGCACGTTGACGGCTCAGGAAAGCGCGCGTTTTCGTGATGCGGGCTATGTGCGAACAAATGGTGTACCTGTGTCTGCTTCTCGAGCAGGTTTGAACTCAGCAACCTATATCAACAGCGTGCCAGAAGAAGTGGCGTATACCAGCGCTCGTATTCCTTTTGATCCTTATGATCCGAACTCCCAGGTGGATTTCCGCGCTGCCAACAACGAAGCCTTGGTAGAAAGTGACTTTAACGACACGATTTATACGGGTGGACGCCTCTCGCTTCGAGCAGAAATCAATGAGGATTGGAGTCTTTTGCTGGGCGCCATGACCCAAGAGCTTGAGACTGATGGAACATTTTCCGCCGATCCAACATTGGGTACGGACTCTCCAAGCATCCAGCGATACAGCCCAGATCGACTGGAAGATTCCTTCGACAACTACAACTGGACGTTGGAAGGACGCTTTGGAGAACTGGAAGTAATTTACACCGGCGCTTACACAGAGCGTGAGTCGGATCAGATCGTTGACTATACGGATTACATGTTTGTTGGACAGTATCTGCCGTACTACATCTGTGATGCATCGGTAAGTTATCCAGAGTACAACTACTATCAAGATGGCGCGCCGTTGAACCAATCGTTTGGTACCTGTTACGAGCCTAACCTTTATGCGCTCAGCTACTCCGAAACTGAGGTGCAAACGCACGAACTGCGCATTAGCTCTGATCAGACCAAGGATCTGCGCTTCACAGCAGGTGCGTTCTACAGTGATCTCCAGCTAGAAGAGCGGGTGGACTTTAGTTATCCCAGCATCAATAAGATTAATTTCTTCGACTTTTACCCAGGCCAATCGGTTCAAGATGCCGTTCCAAACAACCCATTTCCGGGTTCGGTAATCACCCAAGAGGGACCCTATCCAAGAGATACGGTTTTCCGTAACGATGTGCGTCGAACCGACGAGCAGTACGCGTTTTTTGGCGAAGTGAGCTATGACTTTACCGACAAGCTCTCTGCAACTTTTGGTGCGCGCTATTACGATGTCGAGGTTGACCTAGAGGGCGGTGCTAACGCGACCTTCTGTAACCCGTTCTTTGTCAACGACCAAGATTCTTTTGGTACGAACATTAGCGATTTGTACGACGGCGATGGTTCTCTGACGTTTGTAGGTGACTGTGGGTTTAAACCAACACTAGAATCTGGCACGACCTTCGAAGAAGCACTCGCTATCTGGCAAGCAGGAGATCCCTTCAGCCTGGGTCGTGGCGAATATGTGACAGCCCCCAACGCGGTCAGCGAGGCCGAGATCAGAGCGTTCCTCAGGGCGATCGATGCACCTGATGTGGCGAGTGCTTCTGGCACCATCGTGAAGCTGACCGTGAGCTACACGCTCTCCGAGGATGTGCTCTTGTACGCCACCTACTCAGAAGGCTATCGACCTGGACTGCTGAATCGTCCCGGTGGGGCCCAGGGCCCCAATGGGTATGAAGTACCATTTGAGCTGGAGACAGACGATGTCACCAACTTCGAGTTGGGGTGGAAGGCCGATTTGGCCGACGGTACGTTGCGTATCAACGGTAGCGCCTTCTACGCAGAGATCGACCGATTGCAAACGACGATTTTCGATCCGAGCATCGTGAATCTGTTTTTCTCGGATAATGCTGCCAACGCTGAAGTGATGGGCTTAGAGGGAACGGTGACCTGGCTACCGCCTTTCATACCGGGTTTAACGATAGGCACTTCTTTCTCACTGCTCGATACTGAAATCACAGATAAGCTGATTCCAACAAACGATGTTCGAGTGGGCGATTCGCTGGCCTTTGCACCGGAACTCCAATTCAACGCTAACGCTCGCTACGACTGGAGTTTAGCCAACGGATGGGGTGCGCATGTGATGTATAACATCGCCTACTCCGACGAATCTTATAGCGACATCATCATAATCAACCGCGACTTGGTGAAAGGTTGGACGATGATGGGCGTGAGTGCCGGTGTTTCAACCGACGATTGGGATGCGACGGTCTATGTAGACAACCTCACGGATAAGCGCGCGGAGCTTACCCGGAACTATGTCAACGATAGGCCTCGAGTCACATACGCCAGACCAATGACTATGGGCGTAAGATTGAGCTATAAGTTCTAACGCTCAAAACCAGTCGGTGGAATAATAAAGCTCCCTGCATAGGGAGCTTTTTTTTTGAGGGAGTAGGCGTTGGAAGCACAATCGCATCAGTCAATAAGACAAGCCATCGAAGCCGGTGACTACCACGAGGCGTTGCGACTGTTGACGCGAGAGCCGGCGGAGAGCAGCGAAACACTGTACCTGCAGGCTGTATGCGCCCGAAAGCTGGGCAAGCCTCGAGAAGCCATGGCTGTCCTCGATAAACTTATTCAGCTGCACCCAAGGCATGGTCGAGCTTTTCAGGAGAGAGGCCACATACTAAGAGCCGCAGGCAATGCTCAAGGAGCGCTTGCTGCTTTCGGTCGAGCAACAGAGGAAAATCCCTCGCTGCACGTCAGCTGGCGAGGACAAGCAGAGATTTTACTGGCCGCTGGCCGAATTCAAGAAGCTGAACGAATCAAGCCGCACATACAGCGCTTGGTCAACATGCCGAAGCCGCTAATCTATGCTCTAGATATGCTGTCACAGGGCTCCATCGCAAAGGCGGAGCAAGCTTGCCGAGAATTTCTAGGTGAAAATCCTCACCATGTAGAGGCGATGCGGCTGTTGGCGCAAATCGCAATGAAGATGAACGTTTTTGATGAGGCCGAGTTTCTGCTGGAAAGTGCGGTTCTGTTCGAGCCTGAAGATATTCCGTTGAAGACGGATTACATTAACGTGCTGAGGAAGCGGCAGAAGCTGGTTGAGGCGCGGGAACACGCCCTGGAATTATTTGAAAACGACAAAGAAAGCCTATATTTCAAGTCGCAGTACGCGGTGATCTCGATGCAGCTTGGCGACTACGAGACCGCATTAACACTCTTTGATGAACTGCTCACAGCCATGCCCGGCGAACCCGTTACGCTGACGTCGAAAGGACATGCGCTCAAAACCGTTGGAGACACCGACGCGGCGATCAGTTGCTATCAAGAGGCCTGTAGAGAGGGTGTTATTCACGGCGAGGCTTGGCAGTCCTTGGCGAACCTCAAGACGTATAAGTTTGAGGAAAGTGAAGTGGCTCGAATGGAGGGCCTCCTCAAAAATCCCGCGCTCAGAAAAATGGATCGTGTCTACCTGCACTTCGGTCTAGGTAAAGCCTACGAGGACAGGCGCGAGTACGACCTAGCATTTTCTAATTACGCCAGTGGCAATCAGATCAAGCGGGCTGAATCGCGATACATCGCTCAACACATGTCCGAAGAATTTGAAGAGCAAAGGCGGGTTTTCAGTACGCTTGCTCCTTCTCGTGAGGGATTCGAAGCGCCGGATCCTATTTTTATCGTGGGTATGCCTAGAGCTGGATCCACGTTGCTGGAACAAATTCTATCCAGTCACTCACAGGTTGACGGTACGCAAGAGCTACCCAATATTTTATCGGCGGTTCACCAGCTGCGCTCCCGCAATAAAGACTTTGATAGGCTCAATTACCCGCGCGCGATATTGGACTTGAGTCCAGGTGAGCTCAAAGATTTTGGGCGTGCCTACATCGAAGACACGCGCACGCACCGAAAAGAAGCACCTTTTTTCATTGATAAGATGCCTAACAATTTTCGTCACATAGGACTCATCAAACGCATTTTACCGAATGCAAAAATAATTGATGCCCGGCGCCACCCCCTGTCCTGCACCTTTAGTTGTTTCAAGCAGCTGTTTGCGGAAGGACAAGAGTTTTCATACCACCTAGAGGACTTGGGTCATTATTACCGAGACTACGTGGGATTGATGAATTTTTGGCATCAGTGTCTTCCTAATGAAATTTTACATGTCCAGTATGAAGACGTTGTTGATGATCTTGAGACCCAAGTGCGTCGAATTCTGGCCCACTGTAATCTGCCGTTTGAAGAGGCCTGTCTAAACTTCTGGGAAACCGAAAGGGCGGTAAAGACGCCCTCTTCAGAGCAAGTTCGGCAACCCATCTTCAAATCCGGTGTTGAAAACTGGCAGGACTTTGAGGTTCATCTCAACCCCTTAAAACAAGCGCTGGGCAAGACGCTCCACGAATTTCTCCCGCAGACCTAGGCGGCAGTTGGTTCGAATGTTCAGACCGATCGAAATGCCTTGCAGGACTATGCGTGGTGGCTTGATCCCTCAAAGGAGGCATTAGGTGAGGATGTGCGTCGTCAATACAAGATCTACTGAAAAGAGCCTTTGGCAACCGGGAATACTATTTTTCGTAAATATGGTCTTCGCACTTGCCCTGGCCTTATGCGCCTCCACTGGACTTGCTGACCCAGATCGCCAAGCCAAGACCCCCATTGTGGTAATGCTCTCCCTGGACGGTTTTCGCCACGATTACCTTGAGCGCTATCCCCAGCAGAGCAAAAACCTTCAGCGGGTGGCCGACAGCGGGCTCCAGGTCTCAGGTCTGATCCCCGGCTTTCCTAGCAGCACTTTTTCAAACCACTACAGCATCGTCACGGGTCTGTATCCTGGCAATCACGGCATCGTTGGCAACAGCTTCTTTGACCGGTCACGGAACGCTCTTTACCGCCTCGGTGATCGATCTACTGTGGAAGATGGCTCTTGGTATGGCGGCGAGCCACTGTGGGTGGCTGCAGAAAAGGCGGGCCTGCGATCAGCGAGTTTTTTTTGGGTAGGTAGCGAAGCAGATATTCAAGGCGTGAGGCCAAGCTACTATAAAATCTACGACGGCAGCGTTCCGAACGGTGCGCGGGTTAATCAGGTGCTGGACTGGCTGGCGCTCCCTTGGGGCCAGCGGCCCAATCTGGTTACCCTGTATTTTTCACTCGTCGACTCCGCCGGGCATCGCTATGGCCCAGATAGTAAGGAGGTAGGCCAAGCCATCGCGAGTGCTGACAAACAAGTTGGCCGTTTGATGGCTGGGTTGGCCGATATTGATCATCCGGTATATCTGCTTATCAGTTCGGATCACGGCATGCAGAGGGTCGATGCGGACCAAACTATCTTTCTTGATGAGTTTATTGAACTAGACGATTGGCGTGGCAACCACCGTATCGTTCCCGGAGGCTCCTACGCGTTTTTTTACAGCGCTGATCAATCGCTTGTGCAACGAACTCAGCAAGCGCTGGCATCGGTGGCAGGGCTAGAGGTGATCGATCCAGGGAGCTTTGACTCGCTGCTGAATTTCCCGCAGGACGGTACGCGCATTCCAAATCTGGTCGTGGTAGCGGATGCCCCTGGGTACATTGGGTTCAAACGCGGCCAAGACCGCGAACCGCCACAGGGTGCCCACGGCTATCTGCCACAAATCACTAAGACGATGAACGGTATATTTTTCGCCAGCGGCCCCGGTATACCAGCACAAACACGTCTCCCAGACATTGAAAACGTGCATATCTACCCATTGGTGCTGTCTCTGCTAGATATCGAAAACGCCGCGCCTATCGATGGGGAGCCGTCAGTGCTGGTGCCTTACCTGGTGGACTAACTTAGGCCGATGACTCGTCGACTAAAAAGCGCATGGACAGATCCATGGGCTCAACGCTCTTGGTGAGGTCACCACATGAGATGTAGTCCACTCCCGTTGCAGCGATTGCAGCAATACTCTCTTGGGTAATTCCACCTGATGCTTCCAGCACCATGTTGCCGCGAGTCATGGCAACGGCAGCTTTGCTGTCGGTAACCGAAAAATTGTCGATCAAGGCAATGTCAGCGCCTGCCTCCATGGCCTGCTGTAGCTCCGCAAGGCTCTCTACCTCTATTTCAACAGGTTTATTGGGTGCTGAGGCTTTGGCTGCCTTAACCGCCGCGCCAATACTGCCCGCTGCCAATATATGATTTTCTTTTAACAGAAATGCGTCGTAGAGGCCGGTTCGGTGGTTACTGCCGCCGCCACACTTCACGGCGTATTTTTGCGCGAGCCGCAATCCGGGAACGGTTTTTCGCGTATCTAACAGTTGGGACTGAGTATCGGCAATGAGCCCGACATATCTGGCCGTGCGTGTTGCGGTGCCTGATAGGAGCTGGACAAAATTGAGCATGGTGCGCTCTGCGCTGAGTAAGCTGCGTGCCTTGCCGCGAAGTTGGAATAGCTCTTGATTCGGTGAGACTTTATCGCCGTCTGCCACCTGCCATTTAATGTGCATCGTCTCGTCGAGTTGCTTCAGTGTCTCATCCACCCATGGCGCGCCACAAAATATGCCTGACTCCCGGGTAATGACTTGTGCGAAGGCGAGCGTCTGTTCATCAATCAGGCCCGCAGAAATGTCACCGTCGGCACGATCTTCAGTCAGTGCTTGCTCGACATTTTGCCTAACGGCCTCTCTAAGTGATTCAGCATCGATGGGATGAAAGTGCAGTTGCGATTTCATTAAGCTTCTGACTCCTAAAACCGATGTAGGCTACCCCAATACAGAGGGCTTCGCGCTTCGTTACGTTCTAAGACCGCTTTGCCGCAAAAACCCTTCAGGAGCAACGCGACGGTCATCTAAACATGCCACAATAATGGCATGGTTATCGATTCGGCTCATTGTCTTCTTAAAATTCAGTGGCGAGAGAGCAAGCATTGCGATGTTCCCCAGATAAATATTGGGTGTAACACCGGTCAGCAGGGCATCTTTCAATGCGAGCTCATTGTTCTGCACTGCGTGTCGTTACCTGCGGGCGAATTTGGCAGCGGCTTACCGAGTCAGCTTTTTACCGGCACGCTCGATATTGGCGCTCACGAAAGTTTCGCCAGTCTGGCGGGGGTTCGGGTTGCACCGCACTTGTTCATCGACCGCGATGGCGTTGTCGAACAATTTGTCCCCTTCGACCGGCCAGCCTGGCATGCAGGTGAATCGCAGTGGATGAACCGCCAGGGCTGTAACCGATTTAGCTTAGGCATCGAGCTTGAAGGTACTTGGGAATCTCCATTTGCTGAAGCCCAGTACGAAGCGCTGCTAGAAGTATGCACTGCGCTTTGTCAGCGCTATCCGAGCCTTGCTCCGAACGCCATCGTCGGTCATCAAGAAATCGCGCCTGGTCGCAAACAAGATCCGGGGCCACATTTCGACTGGCAACGATTGCTCGTGCCCCTGCACCGAAGACTGACAACCCAAAGCGCCCAGAACTAAGGCAACCAGACGTGAGGAGTGATTGAGTGAAAGACCCTGACCTACAGGGATTCGATGCCGAAGAGCAACAAGAGTGGCTTGATGCACTGGATGGCGTACTCAAGCGAGAGGGTGTGGCCGCGGCCTCAGCACTACTGCAGAGCCTCGCTGGTCAACTTACAATGACCGGCGCGAGCCTGCCTTTTTCTGTGTCTACACCCTATCGTAATACCATCCCGGTTGCCGATGAGACGCCCATGCCCGGGGACCTTTTCATGGAGCGACGCATTCGCAGCCTGATTCGGTGGAATGCGCTAGCCATGGTGGTGCGGGCAAATAGGCGCCCCGGCGATCTGGGCGGTCACATATCCAGTTTTGCCTCGTCGGCAACACTTTACGACGTTGGGTTTAACTACTTTTTTCGTGCGCCCCTGCCGGCTTCTACCGATGACGATCACACTCGCTCAGGTGACTTAGTCTACTTTCAGGGGCACGCCTCTCCCGGCATTTATGCGCGATCGTTTTTAGAGGGGCGGATCAGCGAAGCTCAAATGGACAATTTTCGTCGTGAGGCTGGCGACGAAGGTTTATCGTCCTACCCTCACCCTTGGCTAATGCCCGATTATTGGCAGTTTCCGACGGTGTCCATGGGGCTGGGCCCTTTGCAGGCTATTTATCAAGCCCATGTCATGAAGTATCTCGATTCCCGTGATTTAGTCGAAATGGGTGATCGAAAAGTTTGGGCTTTCTTGGGCGACGGTGAGTGTGATGAGCCTGAATCTCTTGGTGCCCTCTCTCTGGCGGGACGCGAAAAACTCGACAACCTGATTTTCGTCGTTAACTGCAATTTGCAGCGACTGGATGGCCCGGTGCGAGGCAACGGTAAAATCATCCAAGAACTTGAGGGTTATTTTCGCGGTGCTGGATGGAATGTCATCAAGGTTGTTTGGGGGCGACACTGGGATCCACTATTTGCCAAAGATAAAAAGGGTCTGATGCAGCGCGCGATGGACGCTACAGTGGATGGCGAGTATCAAAATTTTAAAGCCAAGGGTGGAAAGTACGTTCGGGAGAACTTTTTCGCCAAGGACCCTGAGCTGCTGCAAATGGTTGAGCACCTTAGCGATGACGATATATATCGCCTTAATCGAGGCGGTCATGACCCGTACAAGATTTATGCCGCGTACGCCGCCGCGGTGAATCACCGGGGGCAGCCAACTGTCATTCTGGCTAAAACCGTCAAGGGCTACGGCATGGGTGATGCCGGTGAATCCGAAAATACCACTCACCAAGTTAAGAAGCTCAGCCTTGATGAGCTTAAGTACTTCCGTGATCGCTTCGATGTGCCGCTGCGTGACGAAGAACTCGAAGATGTGCCCTACTATCAGCCAGCTGCTGACAGTTCTGAAATGCAGTACATGCACCAGGCTCGCGAGAGGCTTGGCGGTCAGATGCCTCGGCGTTTGGTTGATCAACAGGCGTTAGAAGTGCCGGATATTTCAGTATTCAAGGCGCAGCTTGAAGGGAGCGGTAAACGTGAAATCAGCTCCACCATGGCCTTTGTGCGAATACTGGCGACCCTGCTGAGAGACAAACAGTTGGGCAAGCGGATCGTACCCATCGTGCCTGACGAAGCCCGAACCTTTGGTATGGAGGGCATGTTTCGACAGCTGGGCATTTATTCTTCTGAGGGCCAGCTCTACGAACCTGAGGACTCCGATGAACTGGCGGCCTATAAAGAATCGAAATCCGGACAGGTTTTAGAGGAAGGCATCAACGAAGCTGGGGCTTTCGCGGCCTGGATCGCGGCGGCTACGGCTTACTCCACACACCAATACACGCTATTGCCGTTTTACATCTACTACTCAATGTTTGGTTTTCAGCGGGTGGGCGACTTAGCTTGGGCCGCCGGAGACCTGCAGGCCAAGGGCTTTCTGCTCGGTGGTACTGCCGGTCGAACAACCCTGAATGGCGAGGGCCTGCAGCACCAGGACGGTCATTCCCATTTGCTGGCATCTACAGTGCCAAACTGCATCAGCTACGATCCGGCCTATGCCTTTGAGCTAGCAGTTATTATCCGGCGCGGGCTTGAGCATATGTACGTGGACAAGGCACCCGTTTACTACTACATCACTCTCATGAACGAGGCCTATCATCACCCGGCAATGCCAGAGGCTGTAGAGGAAGATATCGTCAAGGGTATGTACCTGCTTGAAACACTCGGAGATAGCGCCGCGCCCCGAATCAGAATACTGGGTAGCGGTGCGCTATTACCGGAAGCAAGACGCGCCGCCCAGCAGTTGGTAGACACCTACGGACTTCGGGCTCAGGTGTATAGCGTTACCAGTTACACAGAGCTTGCTCGCAATATTCAGGATCACCAGCGTGAGGCGTTGATTCATCCTGAGAGTCCTGCAACGGCGTGTCATGTCAGCGACATGCTGAACGAGGGTGAGTGGAGCGACGCGCCAGTGATCGCTGTATCAGACTACGTGAAGGCCCTGCCTGAGCAGTTACGCGCTGCTATCGATGCGCGGCTTCGTGTGTTGGGTACTGATGGATTCGGCCGCAGCGATACGCGAGAGCAGTTGAGGGCGTTTTTCGAAGTAGATAGCCAGTTTATTCAGTACAGTGCTTTGAGTGAGTTGGTGGCCGCGGGCCATATGCAGCTGAACTTACAGGACGTGCGGGAACAACTTGGCATTCAGTCGGACAAGCCAAACCCGCGAGAACACTAGCTGACGCCGAAAACGCCAAGCAAGCAGCACGACCAAGGAGCAGAGGAAGCGCTTTGAACATTGTCCTACCAAGTTTGGGTGACATCGAAGAAGTCGAAGTTACAGAAATCTGTGTTGCAGTGAGCGATGTCGTTGGAGCTGATGACCCGATTATCGTGATTGAATCGGACAAGGCGTCGATGGAAGTGCCGGCAGGCAATGCCGGCACCATCGTTGAAATAAGCGTAGCCCTCGGTGATCAGTTGGGTGAGGGGGCGATTATCGGCACACTCGATACCGCGAGCATCCAAGGTGCTGATTCCGCTGCCGCCGGCGAGCCTACCAGTCAACAAAGTGACGATACGGGTAATCCATCAGCAGCCAAGGGGAGCGAGCCAAGTGAACAGGCTCGGAGTGGCGGCCAACAGGTCGTGCAGATATCAGTACCCGATTTAGGCGATATCGAAGAGGTGGAGGTGATCGAGGTCGCTGCCACAGCCGGATCACAAGTTGCACCGGGTGATTTGCTGGTGGTGCTTGAATCTGACAAAGCGTCAATGGAAATTCCCGCTGAGGTAACCGGCGTTCTCCTAGAAGTTAACGTGGCCGTTGGCGATCAAGTGAGTGCTGGCAGCCTGTTAGCCACAGCAAGAATCGAAGGGTCACTGCAGGACGACGCAATGGCCAATGACGGTCCGTCTCAGGAGGGTGAGACGCTGACGGCAGCGCCATCACAGCCCGCAGCCGCCATGCCTGAACCCGCGCCCGAGGACAAAATGGTGCGGGCCGCGGCAGCCGGACGTCAGGTCTATGCTGGACCAGCCACACGTCGTTTGGCCAGAGAAATTGGCGTTCCCTTGGAACAGGTTGAAGGAAGCGGCAATCGCGGTCGCGTCACCAAGGATGATGTGAAGGCCTGGGCAAAGGCACGGATTAATCAACCGGTAACGACCTCGGCACCGGTCAATTCAACTATTCCGCCCGTCCCCGTGGTGGACTTCGCTAAGTTTGGTGACGTGGAGGAACAGCCTCTCAGCCGTATTCAGAAACAAGTCGCCCTCAACATGCAGCGATCTTGGCTAAATATTCCGCATGTCACTCAACATGCCAATGCCGACATCGAAGACTTAGAGTCCTTTCGTCAGAGCATCAAGGCCGAAGCACAAAATCAGGGTATTAGGCTTTCGCCCCTACCTTTTATCATCAAGGCGGTATGTCAGACCTTGGCTGCCCACCCAAAACTCAATGGGTCCCTGAGCCCTGATGGTGAGAATCTGGTAGTCAAGCACTACACCAATATCGGCATTGCCGTAGACACACCGGAAGGATTGGTCGTGCCGGTGATACGTGGCGCTGATCAGCTGGGTATTTTGGCGCTGGCGGGAAAAGCCCAGGAACTGGCGGAAAAAGCGCGGTCAAAAAAACTCGCTCTAGACGATTTAAGCGGTGGCACGTTTACTATTTCGAGTCTTGGCAATATTGGCGGGACTGGCTTTACGCCAATTATCAACGCCCCTGAGGTGGCTATTTTGGGTGTTGGCAAGTCGGTTACACAGCCGATTTGGCTGGGAGGTGCATTTGAGCCGCGGCTGCAGCTACCTTTGAGCCTCTCCTACGATCATCGGGTGATTAATGGCGTCGACGGTGGGAACTTTATGGCCACCCTGACGGCGCTATTGGCAGACATCCGACGATTAGCCCTCTAGCAGACAACTCATGAGTTTGAAGGACCGCGCCACTGAGACTCGGTCTGATCCTGGTGTTGACTCAGCGTTCTTGCGAGCACGAAGAAAAAATCGCTGAGTCGATTCAAGCAGGCACCTGCGCCACGCAGGCGATCCTTGTGAATAGATTTAAGGCGCTTCTCCCAAGCCGATATTGCAGCCCAAACATCGGTCTCTGCTCGACGGCAGATTGTGCGACACAGATGAGCGTGGGAGGTTGGCAGGCTGCCGCCGGGAATAACAAACTCGGTTAGTGCCGGCAGCTCACGGTTCATAGCCTCAGTTTGTTCATCGAGTGCTGTCAGCCCTGTCGCCAATATGGGTGGGTCGTATTCACCTGCCATGGCCAACACCGCACCGATATCGAATAACAACTGCTGTTGCTCTGCCAGCAACTCATCAAGTTTCCTATCGCTCAGGTAACACCTGAGCAAGCCCACTGCGCTGTTGAGTTCATCCGTGCTGCCCAAGGCTCGCACCAGCGGATCCGTCTTGCTAATCCGCTGGTTGTTGCCCAAACGGGTTTGGCCGGCGTCGCCATTGCGAGTGGTAACCTTAGTGATTCGGGAGGTGTCTTCGCTCATAAGGATACATAGCTCTTTGGTTTGTGCTGCACAGGCATAGTGCTAATCTGACGCAAATAATCAACCTGTCTCGACAGGTTCGTTTTCATCAGCCGATAGATGGGGAAGACATGCCGTCATTTGATGTGGTTTCCGAAATGGATATGCACGAAGTCCGAAACGCTGTGGATCAGGCAGTGCGAGAGCTCGGCACGCGCTTCGACTTCCGCGGCGTGGACGCGAAAATCGAACTCGAAGAAGAGAGCATTTTGCTCACCGCTCCGGAAGAATTTCAGATCGGCCAGTTGAAAGACATTTTGCGCGGCAAGATGGCCAGTCGGAACGTCGACAGCAGAGCCCTTGTGCCTGGCGATATTGAGGGCGCTGGTAAGGTCAAGCGTCAGCGTTTCACCATGGCCCAAGGTCTCGACAAGGACAATGCGCGGCTGGTAACCAAGGTGCTCAAAGACTCCAAGCTTAAGATTCAGAGCCAGATCAATGGCGATAAAGTGCGTGTCACCGGCAAGAAACGCGACGATCTGCAGGATGCCATTGCCGCGCTGAAGAACAGCGAATTGAACATTCCTCTGCAATACAACAACTTCCGCGATTAGAAGTCTTGCCGTCATCGCCAACCGATAGGCCTGAGTTGAACGAAGCCAGGGGTCGCCTCACTCGCTTTCTTCGAAGGCTTGCTGAGCGCTACATTTTCTTTCACGTTCTTTTCGATAAGCGAATGCTCAGTTGTGTGGCCATCGGCTTCAGCTCGGGGCTGCCACTTTACGTGATCATGATATTAGTGCCCGTCTGGCTGCGCCTCGAGGGCGTTTCTCTTGCCGTAATCGGTTTTTATACTGCAGTGCAAACACCTTATGTGATCAAATTTCTCTGGGCGCCATTGTTGGAGAGGTTTCCCTTAACGCGTCTGGGAAGGCGGCGAAGCTGGATGTTGTTTACCCAGGTGCCCCTAGTGTTTCTGATTGGTTCGCTAGGGTTTTGGCAGCCCTCAGATCAAATGACCACCCTAGTGATAATCTCAATCGCACTGGCTGTTTTCAGCGCGACACAGGACATCGTTTTAGATGCCTACAGGCGAGAAATTCTTGATACCGATGGTGAACTCGCGCTTGGTAACGCCATCAACACCCAAGCCTACAGAGTTGCCAACTTAATACCCGGAAGCCTGGGTTTCATTTTGGCAGACCATATCGCTTGGGATTTAAATTTTATAGTGATGGCCTCTTTTATGGTGGTCGGTCTGCTTCTGACGGCCCTGATTGAAGAGCCGAAAGGCGTTGCGCCACCTCCGCAAAATTTATGGCAAGCAACAGCGCTGCCGTTCCGCGAGTTCTTTCAACGGCGAGCCTTGGCCCCGGCTTTTGCTGTTCTGGCTTTCATGTTGTTTTACAAACTGGGCGACAGCATGGCCACCGCGCTAATTTCTGTTTTTTATCTCGACACGGGATTTACCATGACGACCATTGGTACAGTGGTAAAGTACTCTGCGCTAGGGTCACTAATAATCGGCGGCTTGCTGGGCGCTATTGTAGTGGTCTATATCGGTATCAATAGAGCCTTATGGGTTTTTGGCCTAGTCCAGATGATCACGATTCTAGGTTTTGCTTGGCTGTCAGAGGCGGGCGCCGTGACATGGATCCTTGTAATTGCGGTTGTTGGCGAATATTTAGGGGCCGGTCTTGGTACTGCGGCTCTGGTCGCCTTTATCGCACGGGAGACATCGAAACTGGCCGTAGCAACTCAATTCGCCCTATTCACGGCACTAGCGTCGCTACCCCGAGTGATCGCGGCGAGTTTTAGTGGGCTGATCGTCGAGGCGATTGATTGGACGAATTTTTTCTATTTGTGCACAGCGCTCGCGATTCCCGGCATGCTGCTGCTGATCTGGGTCGCACCGTTTAATGCTCGGTACGACGCCACGGCTCAATTGAAGGGTAGTGGCGAGTGAGCAGCCTCAGATACCGCATTAAACGTCAGGATTGCCAGTGATGCTCCGGGCGTACTCGGTTGCCCTTAAAACTAACGCCTTCATCCCGCAAACGCCGCTTTTGCTCGAGCATGCGATTGCTGCCTCGCGGGGCGATCGCCAGTGACGCATTGACCACCCGATGCCATGGGAGCCGGGTGTCTCGGGGTAATTTGCCCAAAGTCGTGCCGACAAAGCGCGCGTAGCCCGGTAGGCCTGCAACCTTGGCAATTTGCCCATAGCTGGCTACATAGCCCTTCGGAATGCTGACCACGACCTGCCAAATGCGTTCTGCTTTCGACAGTTCGCCATTTTCATCACATGGCCGATCTTGAATTGTGATGTCTTTGCCCTCAGTTTTGACATTACGATCACCTGAGCGCCGCCTTATGCCTTGGTTTCTGTTGTTCTTCGCCATGCCCATCATTGAAATGTATCTGTTGATTACGGTGGCTGGCTACATTGACGCACTGCCAACCATTGGATTGGTGATGTTGACCGCTGTAATCGGTGTGTCGCTCCTCAAACATCAGGGACTGGAGACACTGACCCGAGGTACACAAAAAATGCGCGCCGGAGAGTTACCCGCGCAAGAGATGGCAGAGGGGCTGCTGCTAGCGGTGGCGGGGGCTTTACTGATCACCCCGGGGTTTGTCACAGACATCATCGGTTTTTTGATTTTATTTCCCCCATCCAGGGTGTGGATCGCCAGCGTCCTGCTAGCCAGGGTTCAGGTTCAGGGGTTTCATGCTCACACGGGCAGTGCGGTGAATACCCACCAACGAGGGCAAGAGGGCGAGGCTTCATCGCGAACGATCGAAGGGGAATATCAGCACAAAGATTGATCAGCATCACCCATCGCTGAGTTAGCCATAGCCCGCTTCGAAAAATCGGCAATTTTTTGCCTGATTCACTTCCAAGGGCCTTGAAAACCCAACGTCCGACTTTATTATTCACTCCGCGCTAGCACTCATGAGGTGTGAGTGCTAAGCCGTTTATTTGCCAGTTGAAACGCCGATTTGGGAAAAATCAGGTAGCCAACCCAGCGTAGGCAAATAGTAACGAATCTATATTGGAGTAACTGGGAGACCATAGTTCATGAATATTCGACCTCTACACGACCGTGTCGTTGTGCGCCGGTTGGAAGAAGAGACCACCAGCGCAGGCGGTATCGTTCTTCCCGATTCAGCGACCGAAAAGCCCTCACAGGGTGAAATCCTCGCGGCAGGACCAGGCAAGGCAACAGACAGCGGTGACATCCGTGCTCTCGACGTTAAAGTTGGAGACAAAATCATCTTTGGCCAGTACGCAGGCAGCACCGTAAAGATTGACGGTGAAGAGCTGCTGATCCTGAGTGAAAGCGAGATTTTCGGCGTTCTAGAAGGCTAGGCCTTCGCTCTACGCGAGAAAAGTTCAATACGACTAAAAGTCTGACACGATTAAGAGGAAATAAGCGATGAGCGCTAAAGACGTAAAATTTGGAGACGATGCCCGCATTGAGATGCTTGAAGGCGTCAATGTCCTGGCCGACGCGGTCAAGGTCACACTCGGCCCCAAGGGTCGTAACGTAGTACTAGACAAAGCCTTCGGCTCACCTACCGTGACCAAGGACGGTGTTTCAGTAGCAAAAGAGATCGAACTAAAAGACAAGTTCCAGAATATGGGCGCGCAGATGGTAAAAACCGTTGCGAGCCAAACCTCCGATGAGGCCGGCGATGGCACGACTACGGCGACGGTACTCGCCCAAGCCATTCTGCAGGAAGGGCTAAAGTCAGTTGCGGCTGGCATGAATCCCATGGATCTAAAGCGCGGTATCGACAAAGCTGTAGCCTCCGCCGTAGAGCACATTCAAGGTATGGCTACCCCCTGTGAAGACTCCAAGGCCATTGCCCAGGTCGGCACGATCTCCGCTAACAGCGACAGCGCTGTAGGTGAAATCATTGCCGAGGCGATGGAAAAAGTCGGCAAGGAAGGCGTTATCACCGTTGAAGAGGGTTCTGGGCTTGAGAACGAGCTAGACGTGGTTGAGGGTATGCAGTTCGACCGCGGTTACCTCTCGCCTTACTTCATCAACAATCAAGACTCCATGGCCGCAGAGCACGATGACCCCTTCATCTTGTTGTGCGACAAGAAGATCTCAAATATTCGCGATCTGCTTCCCGTGCTAGAAAATGTCGCCAAAGCGGGTCGTCCGCTGGTTGTGATTGCTGAAGATATTGAAGGTGAAGCACTGGCTACCTTGGTCGTGAATAACATGCGCGGCATTGTGAAAGTGGCGGCAGCAAAAGCGCCAGGCTTTGGTGATCGTCGTAAGGCAATGCTGCAAGACATCGCCATTCTGACCGGTGCCACGGTGATTTCGGAAGAAGTCGGACTAACGCTTGAAGGCGCGACTTTGGAAGACCTCGGCACCGCCAAGCGCGTGTCGTCTACGAAGGAGAACACCACCATCGTTGACGGCGCTGGTGAGAAGGACGACATTTCAGGCCGAATCAAGCAGATCCGCCAAGAAATCGAAGACACCTCTTCCGACTACGATCGAGAAAAGCTGCAAGAACGTCTGGCCAAGCTGGCTGGCGGTGTTGCCGTGATCAAGGTTGGCGCGCCAACCGAAGTGGAAATGAAAGAGAAGAAAGCCCGCGTTGAAGACGCCCTTCACTCCACTCGCGCAGCGGTAGAAGAAGGCGTGGTCCCAGGCGGTGGTGTGACCTTGGTTCGCGCAATTGCTGCGGCAGAGGCCACAGAGGGTGATAACGAAGACCAAAATGTGGGTATTGCGCTTGCGGTACGCGCTATGAGTGCACCTTTGCGTCAGATCGCTACCAACGCTGGTGTCGAAGGTGCTGTAGTCCTCGATAAAGTTGCCGCTCTGTCCGGCAATGACGGCTACAACGCAGCGAGCGGCGAGTACGGTGATATGCTGGCCATGGGTATTTTGGACCCAGCTAAGGTAACCCGTACGGCCCTGCAGGCAGCTTCAAGCGTGGCTGGTCTGATGATCACTACCGAAGCCATGGTTAGCGAACTACCGGCAGAAGAAGGCGCTGCTGGCGGCGGTATGCCAGGTGGCATGCCCGACATGGGCGGCATGATGTAGGCAAGGCCTACGTTCAAAGAACCCGCGGACATTTTCCGCGGGTTTTTTTTGCCTGAAACTTAGGCGCAGAGCGTTGATCCGTGGTCAACGCTGGTGCCCGTCCCCCGCTTTAGCTATCCTTCTAAGGTCTTTTATTAACGGGCGAGGTAACACTATGGATATGGCTTTTGTCGACTATTTGACGAGGTTCGGACACGTTCTGTTCGGCATTGTATGGATTGGTCTCCTCTACTACTTCAACTTCGTTCAAACGGAATACTTCAAAGAAGCCGAAGCGAGCGCCCGCGTAGACGCCTTCGCAAAGCTAGCGCCACGTGCTCTTTGGTGGTTCCGTTGGGGTGCCATGGCGACTTTCTTGACCGGCGTCATTTTGCTGGGATACCGCCATACGGGCCTTACCGCAGACATCACGGTGGGTGCTTTGATGGGCACACTGATGTTTTTGAATGTGTGGCTGATTATTTGGCCAAACCAGAAGATCATCGTCGAGTCCAACCAAGGCGTACTGGCCGGAAATGAACCAAACCCAGATGCAGCAGCAGCGGCACCAAAGGCCGCCTTGGCCTCTCGAACCAATACATTGTTCTCAATCCCAATGCTCTATTTCATGGGCTCTAGTGCGCACTACGCTAGCGGCAGTTTGGTGTCTAATGGCACCGCAGTGTGGATATGTGTGGCAATCATCGCTGCCCTAGAGGCGAATGCGATCTTTGGTAAGCAAGGTCCGCTCACAACCGTTCCCGGAGTCATTCACTGTGGTTTGGCATTGGCCGTAGTCTTGGGCTTGATTCTAAACTTCGTCTAAACCTTCCATTCGCAACCGACGCTGGAAAGCTCGACAGGAAACTGCCGAGCTTTTTTGTTCTGGCGGGGGAAAGGTGAGCGGTGCGAAGGTTAAAGTCCCAAGTGCAACTTGCGGTTCAACCAGTAGTCGACTACTGCCTTACCTGAGCCTAAGTAGAGCAAGGCCAGCAACATCACAAAGTAAGTCGCGGCAAACTCAATGCCGTTATTTAGCACCGCAAAGTTACCGTGCTCAGTCAACCACCCATAGTTGCCGTGCTCTTGGAGGATGGCCTTGGCACGATCTAAGCGTTCTGTGGCTTCAACTGTGCGCTCGGTGGCAAAAACACCAGTTTTCTCGGCGATGGCCAACCACCCGTTCTGCCAATGTACGGCAAATGCCGCGACCAGCATTGTGATCATCAGCGGTAGTGAAATCCATCGAACCCCTAGGCCGATTAACAGCAATATAGCACCGATTGCCTCGGTCAAGGTGGCCAGCCACGCCAGCAGTGCCGGTAATGGCAGGCCCAACCCCCAATCGGGGTTGCCAAACCAAGCGATAGTGCTCTCCATGCTCTGGAGTTTGTTGCTGCCGGCCATCCAAAACACCGGCACCAGATAGAGCCTTAGCGCTAATGGCGCCAAAAAGTCCGCAAAGGCTAAAAACTCAAGCGTCTTGTTGAGTCGTCTAATTAAATCGCGCATGGTCGCTACTCCTTTATGGGTCGTTGGATTGAATCGCTAGATTTCCCCACCTGAGTGGTCAACAGTGGTGGCATAGACCAAGCCCTTGGATCTTAGGTGATCGAGGAGATTGGTCGTGTCGGTGGTAAGGTCATCTGGTACTTGATCTCCGAACTGCTCGGACAACTTCTTTATTTGATCAGCCACTGAGGAAGCGGCCTTGTCAATGTTCTCTAGCAAGAGGGCTGCAAGGGGCGTTAACGACATGAATTCGACCTTTGCGTTTGGGCTGAGAAAGACAGCCAAAAAAGTTGGTGTCTGAGGTTGCTCAAGCGGCAGAAAGTCAGGTCCAATTTGGTGTACGGGCCAGCCGTAGGCGAGAACATGGGCAGTTGGGTTCAGCACCAAACGATGATCCATGCGAATCGGGTCTGCGTCGGTCACGACGGCAGGAATTGGGGCAATTTGTACATCGAGTTCCACCCACTCGTAGTGCGCTAACTCGGCAATGAACGGAAATCGAGCCACGATGGCGTGTTCATCTCGATCGGCGTCTTGGGAGAGAGAGTCAAGGTAGGCTAAAAATTCCAAGGGTAGCTGGGGAAAATGAGGGGCATGAGCGCGATGATCTCGAATAAAGCGGCGCATCTTAGCATTCCAGTCGCCTCCCGTGCACTCGGCCACTACCGGAAAATTGTTCGTCAGCAGGCTGCTGATGTTGCGGAACACTAAATCTTCGTACACGCGCATACGCGCCAGAGGGACGTCGCTTGGATGCGCTGATGTATCTGGGTCCCTCAGATATGCGGTGAAATTTGATTGAATGTCATGTAACTGCGAAGACACAGCGTTAGACCCTAGTGCTTATTTTTCTGTGTTTGGTCTGATGTCGAATCTGAATATCTTGAATTTGCTGAAGTTCCAGCTCCAGCGACTGCAGTGCCGGAATGTTGAAGTCACGCTCTAATAACGTGGGAAAAACACCGTGTACGGCATATGCACGGTCCAGCAGTTCCCACACTGGATCAACAACGTCGGCACCGTGTGTATCAATGAGTAGGTCTTCCTGCTCTTTTCGGTGACCTGCAATATGGCCGTAGGCAATCCGCTGAGTGGGTATTTGAGTGAGAAAATCCAGCGCACTGTAGCTCTGGTTCACGCTGTTGACGTAGATGTTGTTGACGTCGAGCAGCAACGAGCAGTCGGCTGCTTCGAGCACGTGCTGCAAAAAATCGATTTCGGGCATTTCTTGTCCCGGAGCGCAATAGTAGGAAACGTTTTCTACCGCCAGTTGTTGGCCTAAAAAATCTTGAACGCGCTTTATTCGGTCACTGACATGGCTTACGGCTTGCGCCGTAAACGGAATGAGGAGTAAATCGTATAGGTGTCCATCATCGGAGCTATAGCTTAGGTGCTCGCTGTAACACAAAACGTTGTAGCGATTGAGGAAGTCACGCACCTCGTTCAAAAGCTGCAAATCTAAGGGAGCCTGACCCCCAAGGTTCAACGACAGACCGTGGCAGACCATGGGTAATTGAACGGCAATTTCATCGAGCAGATCCCGAGACTTGCCATGAACGTGAATCCAGTTCTCTGGGGCGAGCTCGAAAAAATCTGTTTGCGTGGGAGGGAAGTTTCGGAATTCCTGCAGAAATACACGGCGCAGACCCAAGCCTACGCCGTGCAAATTTCCATATCCGAAGGTGCTACTCAGACCACTGGTTTACTGGTTACGGAGCGTGGTCGCTAGCTCTCGCCACACTTACCCTCACCGCATTTGCCTTCATCGCCCTTGCCGGCGTCACCGCACTTGCCTTCGCCGCATTTGCCTTCATCGCCCTCTTGGCTCATAGCACTGTCGGTAGCCGAGAGACGCTCCTCAAGATACTCGAGCCGATTGTTGGCCTCATCAAGGCGGTCCTGTGCTGCCAACATTGATTGCTGCTGATTCGCGATAAACCATCCTGCCCCGGCAAGCCCGGCCACCATGATCGCTAACATCACCGTGGTTCCCATACCACCGCCTGAGGATTGGCTAGGGTTTCGTCGAGAACCTCCCTGGCGGTAGCGACCTGTTTCCTCTGTGGATAAAACGTCTTTTGAAGAGTCCGCCATAGGTGAGGCT
>CACMHG010000013.1 GCA_902613475.1 K189A clade bacterium | reverse complement strand
ATAGTAGAGCATTTAGGTTGACGGTCAGACTGCTGGCCAGTTCCTCTTCGGTAGCAGGGGGAACCAAATCCAAGACCAAGCTGTGGCGCTCTCGTATGATACCGCTGGGCTCGCCTGTGGTACCTCGCTCAATCACACCACCCTCAGGATCTGGTGTATTGGCAGTAATATTGGCGGCAGTCAAGGCAAGGCTCGACGCCACGGCACTGTGAGCGCCTGCGCGGGTTAGCACGACAGGATTGTTGGGGGCTGCATCGTCCAGGTCGTAACGGTTTGGTTTGCGCTGTTCGGACAGTTCATCCTCGGACCAACCGTAGCCAGTAATCCACTCACCGGGCCCCAACGCCTGGGCCTTCGCGCGAACTAGGGACTGTATCTGCGCTATGGAAGACACTTGATTGAGATCAATATATCGCCTGGCATCGCCTGAAAGATGGGTATGCGAATCATTGAATCCCGGCATCAACGTGTTGCCTGCAAGGTCAACAGTTGACTCACCTTCGTAGATTTGTAGCAGCTCTTGCGTGCCGCTAGTGATGACTTTGCCGTCATCAACGACCAGCACCTGATGCACGCTAAATGCCTCATCGACGGTGAGCACATGACCGTTATAAAAAACGAGATCAACGATTTGTCTATCGACCTCGGTGGCCTCGGCGGGCTGGACATCGGGTGCATCTGAGCAGGCCACACTCAGTGCGAGGGCAGCCGTCGTTCCGGCGATGCCTATCGCTCTGTGAGCGAGGCTGCGACTCCACAATTTCAGCATCTTTTTCTCCCCTTACGTGGCAACAGTCTCTTTGCTTGGGCGGGTTCGGTCAATCCAGCTGTCGAATCGCGTCAACAGAGATGGCAGAAAGAGCAAATCCAGGAACAACGCGATGACGATAATTGGCGTGATGATCGAGGTCAGGTTTTGGAAAATCGTCGTACTGGAGAATCCCATCAGCGCTATGCCGACGGACATCCAAAGCGTGGTGATCGTGATCGCACTGCCTGCGAGGGAGATTGAATCTTCAATGGATTCTCCCGGCGACTTGCCGCTGTCTCTCGCAGTTTTGTATTTGCTGAGTACGTGAACAGAGTCGTCTACCACGAGGCCAATACTGACCGCTAAAAGCATCAAAACGTAGGGGCTGAGGTTACCCTCAATTAACCCCCACAGGCCAAAAACAATCGTGATCGGGAAGACGTTTGGGGCGATGCTCAGCAGGCCATATCGCAGACTGCGCAGCCCAATCATCATGGTCAAAGTGATCATGACCAAACTAAGAGAAAATCCAGTGAATAGCTCGGTGCTGATGATCTGATTCAGTCTCGCCCCCAGAATAGTGTTATTCGCGTGAGTGACCTGAAAGCTCTCGGAAGCGTAATTTTCTGCCAGGACATCGATCTTGTTCGCCAGCTGCAAAATCTCCTCGTCAGACAGCCCAGACGTGGCGACATACAGGTAAATGGCGGAGTAGTCTTTGTTGAATATCTGGCCGAGGTTGGGGTCGATCTCCGCAACGAGCTGATAACCCACAAGGTAGTCAATAACCGTTAGCTGATCCTCCGGGATAACCTCATAAGCCTCGTCATCATCGTTAGCGGCCTTGTTTCTGAGTTTTAGATAATCGGTATAGGTCGATACCCAACTTATTTGCGGGTCGGCTTCAAGCTGTGTCGCGATGTCATCAACTTTGTCCAGAAAATCCCGATTCGTGATGCCGTAATACTCATTACTTCTGACGACGAAGGCGAGCCCCCGATCATTTTCGAATTCGCGTTGCTGGATTTCCACAATCACGCTGAGGTCCGACCCTTCGTCGATAAAGTCAAAGGGGTCGTTGTCCAGTTTGTTGAGGGGGAGCATGAACAAGGTCACGGCGATTAGGCCAAGGAACCCCCAAAACAGCGTTTTTTCCCGCCTGGCTACCAACCTCAGCACACCTTCGATAAAGCCAGAAACACCCAGAGGCTTGGCGATACTGCGGGCTGGAATGAGGAGGATCATCGCTGGCAACAAAAATACTGTGAAGAAGAATGCCCAGATGACCCCAATGGCGACGATATTGCCGAAGCCATATATGGCCGGCGCGCTGCTCAAATTGAGGCTCAAAAACCCCATAGTCGTGGTGACGGTCGCCAGCGCGATGGGCCTGAAGTTAATGTTGATGCTCTCAATCAGCGCCTGTTTTCGATCCGTGCCCCGCAATATTTTTTGTGCATAGACCGAGAGCACATGAATGCCGTCGGCGAATGCGACGATACCCGCCACGGCGGGGCCCAGCCGTGAAATTTGATTCAGCGGTATGTCCAATAATGCGTGGGTACCAACGGTCACGATAATGGTCGTTAAAGCGACGACGGCCAGAGCGATGGATGAGAGCAGGGACCCGAGGCAAAACCACAGCAAAAGCACCCCGGCTATGACAACCAAGGGGAGGAGCACTTTGTTGTCTTTTTCACGAGCGAGATTGCTGTCACGCTCGAACATTGGACCGCCGACGAGGTAGATGCGTATGTCCGGGTACTGTTGCCTCAACGAGTCTCTCAGCACTACCGCTGATTCTGCCACTGCAAGACGGGCCTCGGACGTATCCTCGCTGACGCTGTAGCTGACGGTTGCAAGCGTAACGTTGCCGGCTGATGTCAACCTTGCTTGGGTCAGATCTTCGTCGCTAAGGGCGATGGTTTTGATTTGTTGGAGATTGGCCTCGGTTATGTCATCGAGGTCGGGGAACAGATAACTGCGCCCCAGGATCTCTTTGTCTGCCTCACTGACGCGATAGGTGAGAATGGAAGACAGCGCAATTGCCGAATCGATTTCAATATAGCGTCGTGTCAGTTCGTCTATGGCGGTTAGCGTGCGCAGGTTGAATATGTCGCCGTCAACCTCAAAGGCCATGGTTAAACGAGGCGCGGAAGAGGGAAAGTCGACTCTCGCTTGATCGACCTCGGCCTTGTACTCGTCTGCCTCAGCAAAGAGGCTTTCATTGGTGCCATCGAATCGCGTGAACTGTACGCCCCAGCCACCGATGATGGTAACCAGTAATGCGACTACGGCCAGTTTAAACCGATGTTGGACTAACCAAATGCCTAAGTCCGTGGCCATAAATTTTCCTTAACTGCGGGAAATGCTGCGGGCGAAGGTTGCTACAAATGGCCCTGATTTTCGACGCATTTTTTTCCGCGTTCAGCTAACATCTGCATCAACGAAAGGACGAATTTGCATAGGTAGTTATTATGAAATTTGCGCGAATAGGTTTTTTACTCTCACTGGTCCTTGCGCTGGCGAATACTGCTGTCGCTAATGAGCGGATTGGCGATTTTGCTCTCCTCGACGATCAGGGGAGATTCCACCAGCTTAGTTACTACGGTGACTACCAGGCTGTGGCAGTTTTGGTGAGCGGGTTGTCGAGTCAGGCAGACAAGGAGCAACTCAGCGCGTTTGCTGAGTTGGCTGCGACCCGTTCAGACGATGTCGTATTCTGGGTGCTGAACCCAAACCCTGAAATGGATAGAGAGGCAGTGAGGGCAGCTCTCGACAGTCAACGAATCGACCTGCCAGTGTTGATGGACGAGAGCCAGCTCGTCGCAAAAAGCCTGTCGGCACGCACATTTGGTGAGGTCTTCGTACTTAATCCTCAAACTGCCACACTGATGCAGCGCACGAGTACGGATGAGCTCAAAACTACCCTCACCGCATTGGACGGCGGTTTGTTACAGGTGTCCAGCCAAACCGCGAGTAACGCGGTAACGGGCGAGCCGATTCAGTACGCAAACGTTGGGCCGGTATCCTATAACGCAGACATCGTGCCAATACTCGAGCGTAATTGCGTTTCCTGCCATCACGATGGCGCCATCGCGCCCTGGTCGATGTCTAGCCACGCCATGGTCATGGGGTGGTCACCGATGATGAAAGAAGTTGTCATGACCAAACGCATGCCTCCAGGCCAAATTGATCCCCATGTGGGCATGCCGATCAAGGACGTTGCCGGGCTTTCCATTGAAGAAAAACAAAAGCTGATCCAGTGGATCGAAGACGGATCGCCGCGGGGTGAGGGCGAAGATCAACTTGCCGCCCTCAAATTCGATGATCCAGAGTTCTCCTTGGGCGAGCCAGATATCATTTTGGATGTGGCCCCCCAAGCGATACCAGCTACGGGTGTGGTCGATTACCGCTATGTGCCGGTAGAACTCAACCTGGATAAAGACGTCTGGGTAAGCGGGATCGAGTTCCTGCCTGGAGACCGTCAGGTCTTGCACCACGTCATTACCTATTTACAAAGCCCTGCCGACAAAACCGAGAATGATGGCAGGGACGATGATGGCACCGGGCTGGGCATTGGCGGTTTCGCGCCGGGCAGGCAGCCAGATTCTTTTCAAGACAACAGCGGCCGCCTGATCCCCGCAGGTTCCAACCTACTGCTGCAGATGCACTACACCACGTCGGGTCGTGAGACCGTTGACGCAACGCGCATTGGTATCTTCCTGCACGATGAGCCACCAAAGTACGTCATGTCTGGCGGCGTTGCGGGACAGCGCCGCTTCATGATCCCACCCGGGGCGAAAGAGCATAAACTGCGTGGCGAGGAGTTGATCGAACGTGATGCCTATTTGTATGAGATGATGCCGCATATGCATTTTCGCGGTAAGTACATGAGTTACTCGGCGGAATTCCCCGATGGCACCACAAAGAATTTGCTGTCGGTGCCGAAATACGATTTCAATTGGCAATTTAAGTACGAGCTGGAAGAGCCTTTATTCTTGCCGGCTGGTACGAAATTGATTGCAGAAGGTGCCATGGACAACTCGGACCGTAACCCTGGCAACCCGGATCCCACGCGCCCGGTCTTTTTTGGACTCCAGACCATGCACGAAATGTTTTTCGGCTTCACTACCATTCGTTATGTGGGGGACGTTCCCAAGACGCAACTGGTGGACCAGAGCACGAACACTACGGCACTGGAAAGCGCTGGCGGCGGGTAATTCGCTCAGGATACTGACCTTCCCCTCCCGAGTTCGGGAGGGGCGCTCTGCGCTACTGGTGCTTGCTCACTAATGGAAGTCGCGGGATTTGAAGGTCTGCTGGGCAGAGACCGAATCCGCCAAAAGGTGGCTAGCGTCCTCGACGTGACCGGCGACCACGTGAATCACCCGACCCTCACGCTCTACAACCCCTTTGAACTTCAGTAACTGACCCTGCAGCAGTACCGCCCGAAAACGTTCCATCACAGAAGCCCAGATCACCATGTTGGTGTTGCCGGTTTCGTCCTCTAGCGTCAGAAACACGACGCCGCTGGCGGTGCCAGGGCGCTGGCGGCCGGTCACTACGCCAGCCATGCGAACCATCTGTCCTGTACGGTACTGCTCGAGGTCTACAGCGCGCCGGAAGCCTCTAAGCTCTGGGTGCTCGCGCAGTAGGGTCATGGGGTGAGGCCCTAGGGTCAGGCCGGTGTAGCGATAGTCGTTAAACATGTCTTCGGTCACCGAGGGTGCATGCAGGGTGATCGTATCCTGCTGCGCGGGATCTCTGACCGTGGTTTGCGGGGCACAGGTTCCGCCGCTGACCTGAGGCTGTTCCAATGGCAGTGGTGCCGCAATGCCAGTGACATCCCAGTGGGCTTGATGCCGATGCCCTGCCAGTTGGTACAAAGCCCCGGAACGGGCGAGAAAACCTAGCTGCTGGTCATTCAAACTCGCCATACGCGCAAGTTCTTGGGCATTGCGGAAGCTCCGCTGCTCTGTCTGTGACGGCTGTTGGGTCTGCAGCTGCTGTTGGGCCTGCATGATGCGTTCTGCAGCATCCACGGACAGGCCCTTAATCATACGTAGCCCCAAACGCAGTGCTGGTTCTGTTGCTGCTGAGTCTGAGGGCTCTAGCGTGTGGTCCCACTGACTGATACCAACATCCAGAGGGCGAACCTCAATGTTATGGCGTTGCGCGTCTTGCACCAGTTGAGACGGTGAATAAAACCCCATGGGTAGTGAGTTAAGTAGGCCGCAATAAAAAGCTGCGGGCTGGTGGCATTTCAGCCAGGCTGAGATATATACCAGCAGGGCAAAACTGGCGGCATGAGATTCGGGGAAGCCATAGTCACCAAAGCCCTTTATCTGATTGAAGATGCGATGGGCAAATTCTTCATCGTGGCCGCGCTTGAGCATGCCGTTAACCAGTTTGGCCTCGAAGTGGTCGAGACCACCGCGTTTCTTCCATGCGGCCATGGCGCGCCTGAGTTGATCCGCCTCGCCAGCGCTAAAGCCTGCGGCTACCATGGCCAGTTCAATCACCTGTTCCTGAAAAATAGGAATGCCCAGGGTGCGCTCTAGTACTTTGCGTACGCCGGGGCTGGCATAGCTGACGGGCTCCAGACCCTGCCGTCGCCGCAGGTAAGGGTGCACCATGTCACCTTGAATGGGCCCCGGGCGAACGATGGCGACCTCGATCACCAGGTCGTAAAAATTATGCGGTTTCAGCCGCGGTAGCATGGCCATTTGGGCGCGAGATTCCACCTGAAAAACCCCAACACTGTCGCCGCGCTGCAGCATGGCGTAGGTGTCAGGATCTTCTGCAGGGATTTGCTGAATGCTCAGAGTTTTACCACCGGGTTTATCGAAATTTACCAGCGCTAATGCTTTGCGGATGGCCGTCAACATACCCAGTGCCAGGACATCGATTTTTAATAAACCCAGGGTTTCCAAATCTTCCTTATCCCACTGAATCACTGTGCGATCGGGCATGCTGGCGTTTTCAATGGGCACCAGTTGAGCAAGCGGGCCAGCAGAAATCACGAAGCCACCGACATGCTGAGAGAGATGGCGCGGGAAACCCAAAATAGCCTCAAAGAAATACAGGAACTGCTGAACTTTGGCGCTTTGGGGGTCTAGGCCAATGCTGCGTAAGCGCTCGTCTAGTACCTCTTTTTTGTCCCACCAGGCTAAAGATTTAGATAGCAAGTCCAGTACGCCTTGATCTAACCCCACGGCTTTGCCGACATCGCGAATGGCGCTACGAGGGCGGTAGGTGATCAATGTGGCAGCCAGTGCGGCTCGATCACGACCATAGCGCTTATAGATGTATTGAATGACTTCTTCTCGACGCTCATGTTCGAAATCCACGTCGATATCAGGCGGCTCTTTGCGCTCCATGGACACAAAGCGCTCAAACAGCAGGTGCATGCGTGCCGGATCGACTTCGGTGATGAACAGGCAATAACACACGGCAGAATTGGCCGCTGAACCCCGACCCTGGCAGAGAATCTGCTGGCTTCGAGCAAACTGCACAATGTCTTGTACGGTGAGGAAATAATGCTCATAACGCAGCTGAGCAATGAGATCGAGTTCTTTTTCAATGAGCGCAACGGTGTCGTCAGGGATGCCGTCGGGCCAGCGTTGGCTCGCCCCATCGTAGGTAAGCTGACGCAGATAGGCACCAGGAGTTAAGTGGGGTGGTACCAAATCTTCAGGGTATTCGTAACGCAGTTCATCCATGTCGAATTGACACAGGTCGGCAATTACCATGGTTTGAGCGAGCATTTCATCCGGATACAGCTGCTGCAGGGTGGTGATAGAACGTAATGTACGTTCAGCGTTACAAAAGCCACGGTAGCCAAGGCTGTGAATATCGGTTTTCAGCCGAATAGCGCTCACAATGTTCTGCAGCCCTTGGCGATCCGGGCAGTGGGTATGCACATCATTCACTGCCACGATGGGCAGCTTTAAAGCCGTGGATAGGGTGAGGGCGCTAGCGGTTTTGTGTAAGTCTTGACCATCGTGAAACAGCCCTAGGCCGATCCATAGGCGCGGTATCAGGCTTTGTAAATGAGCACCAATGGCCGATAACTGCTCCACACCTTGGCCTTCACAGATCCAAATGCCCAGGCATTCACTGAGGCCGACCTGCAAATCTTGCTGGGTTAAATAGTAAGACCCTTTATTAGAACGCTTTCTTAACTTGCTGATTAAACTCGATATTTGACCGTAGGCCTGCCGATTGGGCGCCAGTAAAACCAGCCGGCATCGACTGTCTGTCGCACTGGTATCCGGGGATACGAGGGTTTCATCCAGTACAAATTCAGCCCCGCAAATCAGCTTGATACCGCAGGCCTTGGCGGTTTTATGGGCTTTGACTAAGCCGGAATAGTTGCACTCATCGGTAATGGCAATGGCTTCATAGCCCAGTTCATGGGCTTGTTGTACTAACTCTTCAGGGTGCGATGCTCCGCGTAGAAAGCTGTAGTTACTTATACAGTGCAGTTCAGCAAAGGGTCGATGAGTGAAGTGGTTTCCCTTATGGCCCAGATACAGAGGCATCTGATCGCGTATTCGCGTGGGTACCGATGCAGCCTGGAAGCCCTTGGCGGTATTGCCGAATGATGTGGTGTCTGAGCCCATCGATGCTGTTTATCCAAAATAACCGTGCAGGAACCAGCGACTGTTGTTGTCAGCGGGTGCCGCGGCCTGGTGGGTATAGACCCAGCACAGGGCCCCGTGAGCATGTCGGGCAATGTAGTAATCTCGATGTTCTGCCGAGGCTGCGTTAACGCCAGTTTCTGTCATCGGATCAGCCAAGCGTTCTGGGCCCTGCAGCAGGATTAGCTGTTCTCTGGCAATGGCCTGGGGCTGGCGAAATAACCATAGGGGTCGTCTGCCCTGCAGAAGGCCAGCACTGCGTTGGTCTGTGGCTGCAGGGTCGGTTGCGGGTTCGTTGGCTGGCTTGGCAGACAGGCCGGTCACACCTTGCCAAGCTTGTTCCGGGCTATGTTGTGGTTGGGTTCGTATGCTGTAACAGGCGCGCTGGCCCAAACGTGCCCTTAGTTCGTCAACCAGCTCGCTTATCGCCAAGGTGGCGCTTGCCGTGCTGCCAAACAAGTCTTGGTTGTTACCCAGCCAAGGCTGGCTCACGGTCATGTCTAGCCCCACGGTTAGGACTTCTGACGGCAGTTCGATGTTTTCCAGTTTTAGCGCACTGAGCTTCAGTATGTCTTGGTGGCGCTGCTTACCCTGACCAAGGCGTATGACCAGGCGGGTGGCCTCGCCCTTGAAAGGTGCAAAACGCCAATTCAAGGCGATACAGCCTTGCTGATGGGCGATCAGCCAATGCTCTAGTTGTTTGGTCAAATAGGGCATGGGGCCACGTAACAGCACTTCTTTGTTACGAATGGGTTTGAGCAGATGCTGCTGACGAGAAAAGTGCTCTGCCGGTCGTATACCCTGTCGTGGATCCGGTAGTTGACCCTGCAGTCGCCCCAGGTATCGAGTCAGACACTGACCAAACCGCTTACCTAGGCCTGCATGGGGCAGCTGGATAAGTTGACCGAGTGTATAAATGCCCATATTGCTCAGCCGTTCTAGGTTGCGCTGACTGAAGCCTTGATTGAGCAGTTCCAGCACATGTAAGGGCACATTGAACAGGCTATGGGTTTGGGCTCGGGCTAAGGCAATGGCCGCCTGTGGCGTGGCAGCATGACGCGCGACACCGTGGTAGCCCATGTCGGCGCACAGTGCTAAGGCATCTTGACTGATTGTCTGCGCATTGCCCCACAGTTTCAGGCTGCCCTTGATCTCCAGCACGATACAGTCTGGTAACTCCAGGCTGACCATGCTGCTGTAGCGATACAGGGCCTGTGCCAAATCCATTAAACAAGCCTGCTCGCGATTGGCATCGCGCTGGAAGTAGATGAGTTCCGGGCTAATGCTATGGGCGGTAGCCAAGGTGCAGCCAGGTAAAATCCCTGCGGCATCAGCGGCCTCGTTCATATGGCTGACCCGTTTTTGCTCTTCAATTACCACCTGTACCTGTTTTGGCATCTGGGTTGCCGCCTGGGGTTGGTGCAGCCCCTGGGATTGAAAAATCTCTAGCGCTAGCGACGGAAAATACAGTGCCAGCCATTTATCCCTCGAAGCATGGCCTGAGTTATGGCCTGACGGCGGAGTCAGGTATGTCTTCCCCTTGATGGATGGGTGTGTCGTAGGTGAACGAGGCATGGCTTAGTGCAGAGCACCAGCAGTATCGCTATGGCTGGTGGTGTTTCGCCTGTTCTGTGACTTAGCCTCTTGTTCTGATTTTGCGGCTTCGTCAATGACGTTCCCAGGCATAGGTGTTTGCTGTGCTTTTTCCCATACGGCGAGTTGTTGATGCAGGCTATGCATCATGTCGTAGGGCGTCTGGGATGCTTGTGTTAGCGACAGTTCAATACCTTGAATCGGCCATCCGCCCTTGCGTTTGATGATGTCTAGTGACAGATGGTCTGCACAGGCCGCTGGTCGCAAAGCCAGTCTCAGCTCCGCCAGGCTGGAGCGCTCAATTGCGCTGATGGGGCGAAATAGCATGGCTAGGGTACTACCGCTGCGTGCTGCTAGCTGTATGCGCCGGGTTTCCTTGATGTTGAGCTGGCGCTCTTCCGGCCAGGCCATAACTCCGGCACAGCCACTAGACAGACAGCAGCGCTCCATACTCCATAGGGTTTCGTCATGAGTACGTGTACGCACTATCAGCAGGTTATCGGTATTAACCTCCCAGGCCTTCAGTGCGGTGGCGTAGGGGATAAAGGGTGGATTGATCCAAGCAATATAGGCACCTTGGGTCAGCTGTTGCAGTACGGGCAGCAGCAGGCGCAGTTCGCCGATACCGGCTTGCGGCAGCAGTAGTTCCATCAATCCTTGTTGTGGCCAGCCGCCACCCTGTAGATGGCGATCTAAATCTGGGTAACCGCTGGGCAGTGTTGCGCCCTGAAACAAGTCAGACGAGGTCCGTGACAACAGGTCTTTGCCTCGCCAAAGCATCGGGTGTGAGGGCAGATCGAACAAAGCTTTTTCATTTTGCCGTGGCGGCTTTTTCGACCGCTGCTGATTTTTTTGGGTGGTTGGCATGAGAGTTATTATAACTGTTTATTTATACAGTACTTGATGCGCTAGGTAAGGTAAAGTGGTGCTTCCTCGCCATGGGTTTGTCGTGTGCTGTTTGATTGAGCCTTTGTGCTGGTCATTTGGCTGAGCCTTGTTCAGACTCCTGCCAGCACAGGTATATGCAGGGCAAAAGACATGGAATTTGATTACGACTTGTTTGTTTTAGGGGCAGGTTCAGGTGGAGTGCGCGCTAGTCGCATGTCTGCCAGTTACGGTGCCAAGGTCGCTGTGGCGGAATCTATGTTTTTGGGCGGTACCTGCGTCAATGTGGGCTGTGTCCCCAAAAAACTCTTCGTCTATGGCTCGCACTTCTATGAGGAATTTCAGGACGCGAAAAACTATGGCTGGGACGTGTCGCCGAGCACTTTCGATTGGCCAACATTGCGGGATAATAAAACCAATGAAATTAGTCGATTAAACGGTATTTATCAGAATTTACTAGATAATGCCGGTGTCACTTTATACAGCGAGCACGCCTGTTTACTGGACGCTCATACGGTTCAGGTAGGCAGTGAAACAGTGACCGCGCGCTATATTCTCGTGGCCACTGGCGGTTGGCCAGATATGCCGGAAATTCCCGGTATTGAGCATGCGATCAGTTCCAACGAAGCCTTTTATTTGCCGGAGTTTCCGCGGCAAGTCACGGTTATTGGCGGTGGTTATATCGCCGTGGAATTCGCCGGTATTTTCGCCGGCCTTGGGGCAAAAACCACGCTTTTGTATCGGGGCGAGATGTTCCTTAGGGGCTTCGATGACTCCATTCGTGCCTTCGTCAAGGACGAGATCGAAAAGAAGAGGGTACACCTCATTTTTGAAACCCAGGCCACTCATATTCATAAACTCGATGACGGCTCATTACGCCTGGATTTAACCAATGGCGAGACGTTAACAGCCAATATGGTCCTCTGCGCTACAGGGCGCAGCCCAAAAACCCAAGGCATTGGATTAGAGGCGGCAGGGGTGGCCCTAGGGGACAACGGTGAGGTTTTAATCAACGATGATTACCAGACCAATGTGCCAAATATCTACGCCATTGGTGATGTTACAGATCGCATTCAGCTCACCCCAGTGGCGATTGAAGAAGCCATGTGTTTGTCATCCAACCTCTTCACGGATCAGCCCAAACGTCGTATGGATTATCAGAACATTGCCACTGCCGTATTCTGCCAACCCAATATCGGCACAGTAGGCTTGACTGAAATAGAGGCTCTAAAAGACCACGCCGGTGATCTTGATATTTACGAGTCTCAGTTCAAGCCGATGAAACACACCATCTCAGGTCGTGATGAGCGCACTCTGCTGAAAATGATCGTTTGTCGCAGCACAGATCGAGTGCTGGGTATTCATATGGTTGGGCCAGATGCAGGCGAAATAGTGCAGGGCCTAGCCGTGGCTTTAGTCGCTGGCGCAACCAAGGCCCAGTTCGACGCCACGGTGGGTATCCACCCAACGGCCGCGGAAGAGTTTGTTACGTTACGCAGTGTCAGTCGCCAAGCTTAAGGCGTGGACAACCGAGGAGTTATTCGATGATTAAGAGACGGTTAACCATGGAAAAAGGATTCACTTGTGCATTGGTGCGGTTAGTCACGATCGCATCGTTGCTGCTTTTCAACAGCGCCAGTTACGCCAAAAACGTCATCTTTTTTCTGGGAGACGGCATGGGCATCAGTACCGTTACCGCCGCGCGTATTTTTGCCGGTCAAGCTGCTGGCGCTACAGGTGAGGAGTACGACCTGGCCTTTGACCAATTTCCGCACCTAGCCCTGATCAAAACTTACAACACCGATGCTCAAGTGCCGGACAGTGCGGGCACCATTACCGCGATAACCACCGGTGAAAAAACGCGTATCGGCGTGCTCGGCGTAAACAGCAGCGTCGAGCGCGACGACTGTGCTGGGGCGCTGACTAATACATTGCCGACCCTGGCGGAACTTGCGGAACAAAGGGGTATGTCGACAGGTATTGTGTCGACAGCGCGCATTACTCATGCCACACCTGCCGGGGCCTACGCTCATAGTCCCAATCGCAACTGGGAAAGCAGCGCCTCGACACCGGATGAGGCCGAGGCACTTGGGTGCAGGGATATTGCAGCCCAGCTCATAGCGATGTCCTATGGCGATGGCCTGGATGTTATCTTCGGCGGTGGGCGCCGAGAGTTTATGCCCATTGAGGCCGATGACCCGGAATACCCCAGCCGCCCCGGCTTGCGAGATGACGGACGTAATCTCATCGAAGAGTGGTTGGCCGCGAATAGCAAACGCCAGTACACGTGGAGGGGCGAAGAGTTCGTCGACTGGCTGTCTGCTGCGGACCCGGTAGACGGTCAACTTATGGGGCTGTTTGAGCCGTCTCATATGAAATATGAGGCTGACCGTCAGAGAGACCCGGGCAAGGAACCGTCGCTCAAAGATATGACTGCTCTAGCGGTTAAGCAGCTGGCGCAAAACGAAAAGGGGTATTTTTTGCTTGTTGAAGCAGGGCGTATAGATCACGCCCACCATTTCTCGAATGCTTATCGTGCCCTCACTGACACCGTCGCTCTATCTGATGCCGTTCAGTGGGCTGTTGATAACGTAGATCTGGAAGAAACCTTGATTCTGGTGACGGCAGATCACAGTCATACGATGACCATTAGCGGCTACCCCCGACGCGGAAATCCGATTTTGGGCACAGTTGAAACGGAGCCCGGCAAGCCGCTTTTGGATGCAACCGGTGCACCCTATACGACGCTCAGTTATGCCAACGGCCCCGGCTACAAAAAACAGCGGCCCAATTTGAGCTTGATCGATACAAAGGCACCCGACTACCAGCAGCTAGGCACGGTACCCATGCCTGCGGAGACGCACGCCGGGGAAGATGTTGCCGCCTTTGCCGCGGGTCAAAACGCTGGCGCTGTACGCGGCGTGATGGAACAAAATCGGCTCTATGACGTGATGTATGACGTTTTAATCAACGATTGATCGGCTCCTAGGTGAGGTGAGAGTCGTGAGATATATGGTATGAGGTATCAGGTATCAGATACGAGGAATTTGAAATAAATACTGAGGTAGCCAAATGGCCTTAATTGAGGATTTTTTCTCGCTACTTGATAGCTTGCTGGGAAGTGCTGCTTACTTTCCCATTGCATTGCTGGGTGTGGGTCTTATTTTTACAGTCTATTTGGGTTTTCCTCAGATACGATTTTTCAAGCACGCCTGGTCGGTATTGACGGGAAAACACACCTCCAGCTCGGACCCAGGCGATACTTCCCACTTTCAAGCACTGTCGACGGCGCTCTCCGGTACCGTGGGTACAGGCAACATAGGTGGCGTCGCCTTCGCGATTTTCTTGGGGGGGCCCGCAGCCCTATTTTGGATGTGGGCAACGGCATTTTTAGGCATGACGACCAAGTTTGTGGAAGTCTCAATCAGCCACAAATATCGTAAGCAGGACGATAAGGGCCAAATGGCTGGCGGCCCCATGTATTACATGGAATACGGCCTCGGTATGAAGTGGCTCGCGGTCTTTTTTGCCGTTGCCACAGTCATCAGCTCCTTTGGGTCGGGCAACATGCCCCAGGCCAATAACATGGCGTCGGGCATCGAAACCTCGTTTGGCATCGCGCCATATATGTCGGGACTGCTTTTCGCAGCTCTGATGGCCTTTGTTATCGTGGGCGGAGTGCGTCGGATAGCAGCGGTTGCTGCGACCTTAGTACCTACCATGGGCGTGCTCTATGCCCTGGGTGCCTTCGCGGTTATTTTTTCTAACATCGATCAGGTAGTACCCTCATTTGTCTCGGTTTTTCAATATGCCTTTACGGGCTCTGCAGCGGCAGGTGGCTTCTTGGGTGCTTCCTTCGCCTATGCCTTCAATCGCGGCGTCAACCGAGGTCTGTATTCGAACGAGGCGGGGCAGGGTTCTGCGCCCATCGCTCACGCTTCGGCGAAAACCAAGGAGCCAGTGGCTGAGGGCATGGTGTCCATTCTCGAACCCTTTATCGACACCTTGGTGATCTGCACGCTTACGGGCTTGGTCATTTTGTCGTCGGGTGTTTGGCAGGAAAAGTTCCCCACGACATTCAGTCAGACAGATACCGAGATTCTGGCCGGCGTATACGATGATCAGAATCCAATGCATGTCAGCCAGCTAGCGGCGCACCTAGATCTCGTTCCTCCCGAGAACGATCCCGTGCGCGCCCTCAGCGGGATCATTTCCGTGCAGGCAGGGCAGCCAGATACCAGTAACGTGACATTTATCCATAACCGCTCGGTGGCAGAAAATGTTCGTGTGCTGCAGCAGGGCGAGCCCTTCAATGGAACCATGGTTGTCGAGAACGGCAAGGTGTCTGATGCAAGCCTGGTGCTCACCGGTGACTCGCTGCTGCATTCAGTACCGCTGACCGCGAAAGCTTTTGAACGCAGCTTCTTGGGCGACTACGGTGGTTTACTCGTCACCATCGGCTTGACGCTGTTTGCGTTTTCTACGGCAATCGCCTGGTCCTATTATGGAGATCGAGCGGTAACCTATTTGTTTGGCACGTTCTGGGTGATGCCTTATCGCTGTCTCTACGTGCTGGGTTTTTTTGTCGCCACCATCGCCGATACATCGCTTATCTGGCTGATCTCGGCGGTAACCGTCGCGCTAATGACCCTACCGAACCTAATTGGCATGCTGCTCATGCATAAAGAGGTCAAACAAATGACCAAAGAGTATTGGCACAAAGTCCGGATGATCCAGCCCAAGAGCCCGGAGGATTCATGAGTTCGGGGGATCGGCACGTGTTGAAAACAGCCGGTTCAACCTGCGAGGCCAGAGGGCAGCTTGCCGTGTGGCGCGCAGGTTAAACGGTGCTTTAACTACCTACTCGGATTACTGGGCTTTGCAACTCACGCACATGGCATAGACATGCCGAGGGTCTGAGAATGCTGAGAGCATGCTAAGACTGTCTTTCGCGTGGTGCACCCAGGGCAGGCGGCGTACCCACTGGCTTAGCCAGCTGTGCTCGGGTGCAGTTGAGGACGCGGATGTGTTCATCAGCTGCATCATGATCATGCTTTGAGCATCCAGGGGACGGCGAACATCAACAGCGGTCCAGTCTGCCAGTTCGGCTAACTCGGCGGCACGGGCGACTGCATCTTCCAGATTACCCAGTTCGTCGACCAACCCAATCTCTTGGGCGGCAGCGCCGCTCCACACCCGACCTTGCGCGATCGCTTCAACGGACTCTCTGGACATATCACGACCGTTGGCAACCAAATCGATAAACTCGCCGTAACCATGCTCAACCGAGAGCTGGAGTATCCGCTTAGCCTGCTCACTCAATTCGCCGACAACGCTTAGGCCACGCGCAAGGGGCGCACTGGAAACACCGTCAGCGTTGATACCGATGGCGTCTAGGCTGCGCGAAAAGTTCGGCACCAGGCCAAAAATACCGATAGATCCGGTAATAGTGGTCGGTTCGGCGTATATGGCGTCTGCATCGGCAGATATCCAGTAACCGCCAGATGCCGCTACGGGACCAAAGGACGCCACCACGGGCTTACCAGAGGCCTGAAACGCGGACAGTTCTTCGCGAATGAGCTCAGAGGCAAAAGCGCTGCCCCCGGGTGAGTCCACCCGCATCACGAGGGCTTTGATTTGCTCGTCCTCCTTCGCCATGCGTATCTGGTCGACGAGGACCTCTGCGTTCGCCACGTCTACCCCTGTAGGCCCGAATTCGACGATGCCGCCCTGGACCGTGAGCACGCCAATCAATGAGTCCTCTACGGGATCGCCTGCTGCTGGATCCGAGTGCACGGCCAGATAGGATTGAAACCCAATTCCTCTCAGCGCATTTTCTTGCCAGCCAACGATTTCTCCCACCTTGTCTCGAAACGCATTCTTTGTGAGCAAACCGTCTACCAATTGACTGTCGAGGGTCGCACGGGCGATGTCACCCCCCGCATCCAGCAGCAGCTGATCAAAGCTATTGGCGTACTGCGCTACGATGTCGGGGTCGATGTCGCGATTGTCGGCAATAGCAGTTGTCATGTTCTGCCAAATACCGTCGAGCAGACGCTTGCTGTCCTTCCTTGCGGCATCAGACATGTTGTTGCGAGAGTATGGCTCGACAGCAGACTTATACTCGCCGACGCGAAAAACGTGCATGGTAACCTTGAGCTTCTCCAGCAAATCAGCGAAATAAAGTCGATCACCACCAAGACCGGTCAGTAGCACACTGCCCATGGGGTGCAAATAGATCTCATCTGCATAGCTGCTGGCCAGATACTGGGATTGTCCACTGTATTCGGTATAGGCGAGCACCTGTTTGCCGGTAGCCCGGAAAGCTGCCAGGCGCTCACCGATGGCGATGGCACGACTGGGCGACAGTCCGCCAAGTTCGTCGAAATTCAGCACCAAGAGCGTGATGCGTTCATCCTCGGCAGCCAAATCGATGCTCTTCATCAGGTCTTTGACTGCGATTAAACCGGCATCTTGAGTATTGAAAACCACGTCGCGCCAGCTACTTGGGGGCGTTATTTCCTCGACAAGGGTGCCAGACGGTGCAATAAACAATGCACTGTCCTGCTCAACGCTAGGCATGTCCGGTTGGCTGAACAGCGTGCCAACGAGCACGACAATAAACAGCACAAAGGCCGTGTTTAGCGCGAAATTCCTCGCCTTGGTCAGCCGTCGTCCCCAGCGCGAGAAGAAGCCCTCTTGATCAGCGGTATCACTCATCTGGTGTTCCTAAAATTACCCTGACGCCTAGCTTAGCGACTCCTCGATCACATGCCTATTTGTTTGGCCCTAACCGGTCATCTCACCCATAGAATCGGGATATCTGCTGGCTTTTTCCGGTGCCAAGACTCCTTGATAGATCGCAGCGCTGGGCGTATTCGGGCTAACATGCAGCCATGAGTCAGGTAGCACACCCGAAACGAGCCCTATGGACTTCCCGGGAATTGAATTCTCTATTTGCCGGCACGGCTTCAGATAAGGCTGTTGGCCCTGGGATGGCAACCGAGGACATCTATCGCGTTGCAATCGATAGCCGGCTAGTGGAACCCGGCGATCTGTTTGTCGCCCTTGCCGGAGACCCTGGCGAGCGCTTCAACCCCAGCGTTAGGTCCACCGCGGACGGTCACGATTATGTTGCAGATGCGGCCTCCAAGGGGGCCGCCGCGGCTCTCGTCTCGCGTACCCAGAGTGTTGATATTCCTCAATTCCGGGTAGAAGACACCTACAGCGGCCTCTGGGCGTTAGGTGCCGCTGCCCGCAATCGACTCACCGGGCCTGTCATTGCGGTCACCGGGAGCAGCGGTAAGACCACTGCAAAGACATTCTTATCTAGGGCACTAGATGCCTACGCGCCACCGGGCAGTCTCAATAATCACATCGGCGTTCCACTCTCCCTCGCCAACGCCAGCCAAGACGCTTCTGGGTGGGTGTTCGAGGTTGGAACCAGTCATCCCGGCGAAATCGCACCGCTTACTCAGATGGTTCGGCCGGATTTGGCAATGCTGCTCAATGTGCACAACGCCCACATCGAGAATTTTCCCTCCCGCGCAGCTCTGATCGAGGAAAAGTGTGCGATTTTCTCTACGCTGCCGGAAGATGGGATGCGCGTGAGTCACGATGAGTTAGATCTTTCAGGGTACCGCTTTGGTTTACGGGTCGACTCTCATGCCCGTATTGTCGCCCTTGAAGGCAATACGCTTCATCTGAAGTTGTTCGGTGAGATCGTGAAAGCCTATGTACCGGGAGGGGGAGCACACCGAGCGCTCACGCTCGCAGCATGTCTGCTTGCCGCCAAACTATTGGACGCAGACTTAACCGCCGCGGCGGCACTTCCGCATGACCTGGTGCCAGCAGGACGAGGTAATATTCGCCACAAGGCCGGCATCGAGATTGTCGATGACAGCTATAACGCTAACCCCGCGAGTATGCATGCCGCCTTATCTGCTCATGCTGCGGAATCCTGCAAGGGCAGGCGATACGCGGTGCTTGGGGATATGCGAGAGTTGGGAGCTGACAGCGACGATGCACATCGACAGTTGCTCAATACCATCGTTAACGAGCCTAAATTGCATGGTATCGTGTTGGTTGGCGCGGCGATGGGCGAAGCCTACCGGCGTCTGAGTTTAGACAGCGATCAAACCTTGGGTGGGGAGCGCTGGCTGATTCACTACGAATCCGTGACCCCGGAACTGTTGAGCAGGTTGGTGGTCGCGCTTTCTTCGGGCGACCGTGTCATGGTGAAGGGGTCGAATCGAATTTTTTGGCATGTCGACTTTGTCGAGCAGTTGATTGAACACATAAAGACCTAATTTAAGATGAGGGTTACCCGGCGCTACTGGTCAAGAGCGATGGTAAAAAAAGACATTGCGACAAAGAAAGAGGGGTTGAAATAAAAGGAAGCGATGCAGGAAATCAGTAACGACAAGCAACATCTGATCGTTGATCGCCTCGGGCGTCGATTTCGCAACCTACGTCTGAGTTTGACGGCGGCCTGCAATTACGCGTGTACGTATTGTGTGCCCGACGGCAAGCGACTTCAGGCGGCAGCCTATGAGCTTAGTGGCGAAGAGATTGTTCGCGCCACGAGTCTTTTGATCGACACGGCGGGTATCGACAAAGTGCGCATTACCGGTGGCGAGCCACTGTTGTCTCCGAAGTTCCCCGCGACCCTGAAAGGCATCATGGACTTGGGGTTGAGCGATGTGTCTCTGACGACTAATGCTCAGCTGTTGCCTCGTTATGCCCAGGCGATTATCGATTCGGGTATGCGTCGCATCAACGTGAGCCTAGACACGCTGGATCGAGAATGTTTTCGAGATATCGCCCGCTCCGGCGATCTGAATACTGTGCTGCACGGGATAGAGTTGATGCAGGCGGGTGGTCTGGCGGTGAAGATCAACATGGTGCCGATGAAGCATGTGAACGACGATCAGATTTTGCCGCTACTTGAGTACTCTCTTGAACGCAACATAGAGCTAAGGTTTATCGAACTGATGAACATGGGGCACCTGCAGGCGAGTCCCAGCTATGCCCGTGAGTTCTTTTCCATGGAAGAGATTCTCGATCGTATTGCCTCGCGCTATACCTTTAGTCGCACGGACGCGCCGTTCGATTCCACCGCTGTTCGATACGATATCGCCGGCAAGGGTGTTTTCGGTGTGATCGCGAACGAAAGCGAGCCATTTTGCCGGAACTGCACGAGGCTTCGTTTATCGTCTAATGGCGCGCTTTACGGGTGTTTATCCAGTGCGCGTTCGTCGAATATTCGCGATCTGTTGACCTTGCCAGATGACCAAGCCAAAGCAGCGCTGCATGAGGTTTTGTTGGGCGCCTTGGCAGATAAACAAAGCGAGAACTTTCAGGGTGAGGTCACCGTGATGAAGTTTATTGGTGGGTGACGAATAGTCTCAAATTCGGCGGCGAATGAAGCCCCAGACACCGGTACGCTTTCACACACTGAACTGATAACTACGCTAATGTCCTATATCGACGATCTCTTCGACACTCTCATGCAGCTGCAGCAAAATAAACGGCTGCCCCCGCTTCATCTTTGGCAACCTGAACGCTCTGGCGAAATCGATATTCGCATCGATCGTGAAGGGCGCTGGTATCACGAGGGCACGCGCATCGAGCGGCAGCCCTTGGTGGATCTCTTCGCCACGATCCTGCGTTTGGAGGCGAATGGTTACTACCTCGTTACCCCGGTGGAGAAGATGAAAATCCTAGTCGAAGAGGTGCCCTTTATCGCCGTTGATCTGGATGTTCGCGGCAGCGGCGAGGATAAGCAGCTGCTGTTCAGCACCAATGTGGGGGACTACATCATTGCCGGCAAGGAACACCCCATACACATGCGGGCCGAACGACCTTTCATATTGGTGAGGGATGGTCTTGAAGCGCGTATTCAACGCTCGGTCTTCTACCGCTTGGTAGATGAGGGTGAAGCACAGGGCAACGACCTTTTGGTCTATAGCGATGGCCAGGGCTTCAATCTCGGTTCCTTGGTTGCCTGATCGCTGCCGTTAACGAGCGCGGACACAAAAAAGCCCGGCGATTACCGGGCTTTTTCATGTGGCAGATTGCAACGCTACATATTTGGGTAGTTCGGGCCGCCCGCACCTTCCGGCACGACCCAAGTGATGTTCTGTGACGGATCTTTAATGTCACAGGTTTTGCAGTGCACGCAGTTTTGCGCGTTGATTTGGAACCTTGGCCCACTCGTCTCTTCGACAATCTCATAAACCCCGGCAGGGCAGTAGCGCTGCGCAGGTTCCGCGAACATGGGCAGATTGTCCCGAATCGGCACATCGGCGTCTTTCAACGTCAAATGGCAGGGCTGGTCTTCTTCATGATTGGTATTCGACAAAAACACAGATGACAGTTTGTCGAAAGAAAGCACGCCATCGGGCTTGGGGTAGTCAATAGGCTTACAGGAAGCCGCGGGTTTAAGCGTGGCGTGATCTGGCGTTGGGTCCGTCAGTGTCCAAGGCTGGTTGCCCGCAAAGAACTGATCAGCAAAGGCGTACCCAAACCCCCCGAGAACGCCCAGTTTGTGCAGTGCAGGACCAACGTTGCGAGAGCGATTGAGCTCATCGTAGAGCCAAGAGTTTTCGAAGCGGCTTTGGAACGTGGTGGCTTCCGTTTGCGCATGGCCTTGGCTGAGTTCGTCAAAGGCTGCTTCCGCCGCCAACATGCCCGATTTCATGGCGGTATGGCTGCCCTTAATTTTGAGCACGTTTAAGAAGCCGGCATCGTCGCCGGCGATCAGCGCACCTGGCACGGTAAGTTTCGGCAGCGCCTGCAGACCTCCCTTAGAAATGGCTCGTGCGCCATAAGAAATGCGCTCGCCGCCCTCGAGTACATCGGCAATGAGCGGGTGGTGCTTCCAGCGCTGCATCTCATCGAAGGGTGATAAATGCGGATTTTTGTAGCTTAGGTCGATGATAAAACCGAGCGAGACCTGATTGTCTGGCAGGTGATACAGAAAAGAGCCGCCAGTAGCGCCACCGGGTAGGTGGTTGAGTGGCCAACCGATGCTGTGCATGACCTTCCCGGGCTTGTGCTTTGCCGGGTCAACTGTCCACAGTTCCTTAATGCCAATTCCGTAGTGCTGGGTGCCGCTATCGGCATTGAGCTCAAATTTATTGATGAGCTGCTTGCCCAGGTGGCCTCGGCAGCCTTCAGAAAATATCGTGTACTTGCCGAGCAGTTCGTAGCCTGGCGTGAAGCTACCTTTCTGCTCACCTTCCTTACTGATGCCCATATCGCCTGTCGCTACACCGCGTACAGCACCGTTGTCGTCGTACAAAATCTCGGCGGCCGCAAATCCGGGGAAGATGTTCACGCCCATATTCTCTGCCTGCTCACCTAGCCAGCGGCATAGGTTGGCCAGGCTGATGGCGTGATTGCCTTCGTTGTGAGCGTCGCTTGGGACGAAAAAACTGGGCACCTTAATTCGGTTGGTGTCATTGACCATGTAATAAATCAGGTCTTCGGTGACCGGATTGTCCAGTGGCGCACCGCGCTCTTGCCAGTCCGGGAACAGCTCGTTCAGAGCGGTGGGTTCAAAGATCGCACCGGATAGAATATGAGCGCCGATTTCAGAGCCCTTCTCGACCAAGCAAACCGATAATTCTTGACCGCTTTGTTCGCCTAGCTGCATCAGCCGGCAGGCTGCGCCAAGTCCCGCTGGACCTCCGCCGACGATGACGACGTCAAATTCCATGGATTCACGCTCGATCTGTTGTTCCATTGCTTAAAATCCCTCTCTCGTTAGAAAAGCACGCCCTGCGTCTACCTGTAGCCCTTTGCTTTGACCGAAACTTTGAAGATGGCTTGACCAAGCAGGGCTGCGTCGCGTCATGTCTTGACCTATGCACGGGCCATAGGGACAATGCGTCGCCCTAAATTGCTGGGTTAGCGCTAGGCTCGCAGGCGGCAGATTAATCGGTTTGTACGCTTTCGTCACCCGACTTTGAACTAAGGTCAGGGTTTGAAGCCCCAGCATTGTCACGGGAACCTACCCAAGAGCGTGACATGTTGCCGCCAATTTGCGGTACATCTGGCACCTTTAATGGGCGGAATGGGTGCGGTGTTTAGTATTAGGCATAACCGCGTTGGCGGTTACCACACAAACACGCATCACTAACACGCTTGTGTGGCGGGGGAGAGCCTTGTCATTACGGCCAACTGAAAGAGGATCCGATTCAATGAAGGTAATTGTACCTGTCAAGCGAGTGGTGGATTACAACGTCAAAGTACGTGTGAAGCCAGATAACACCGGCGTTGATCTCAGCAACGTAAAAATGTCGGTAAACCCTTTTTGCGAAATTGGCATTGAAGAAGCCGTGCGCATGAAAGAAGCGGGCGTAGCGGAGGAAGTGATTGCTGTTTCCGTCGGCACAGCAGCGTCTCAGGAGCAGCTTCGAACCTGTTTAGCCTTAGGAGCGGATCGAGCCATACTGGTCGAAACAGACGCCGACGCTCAGCCCCTAGCGATTGCCCGAGCACTGGCCGCGATCCAAGAGCGTGAACAGGCTGGTATGGTGATTTTCGGTAAGCAGAGTATCGATGACGATAACGGCCAAACCGGTCAAATGTTCGCCGCGCTTACCGGCATGCCCCAAGCTACTTTCGCCTCTGAGGTAACCGTCGCCGATGGCAAAGCCACTGTAACCCGCGAAATAGACGGTGGTATGCAGACCCTGTCTGTCACGCTCCCTGCGGTCGTGACGACGGACCTGCGTTTGAACGAACCGCGTTACGCGTCCCTGCCGAACATTATGAAAGCGAAGAAAAAACCCCTGGATGTACACACGCCGGAAGATCTTGGTGTCGACATGACGCCTACGGTTGAGGTGCTCAAGGTCGAAGCACCAGCAGAACGCGCTGCAGGCATCAAGGTAGAATCAGTAGAGCAGTTGGTCGACAAACTTAAGAATGAAGCGAAGGTGATCTCATGAGCATATTGGTAGTCGCAGAACACGATAACAGCGAGAACAAAAGCGCAACGTTGGTAACCATTGCCGCCGCCCAAGCGATTGGCGGCGATATCGACGTACTGATTGCCGGAAGTGGCGTAGACGGCGTTGCCAGTCAAGTGGCCGCCTTACCCGGTGTGAGCCGAGTACTGGTCGCGGACAATGCGGCCTACGAGCACCAATTGGCGGAGAACCTCGGCGATTTGGTTGCTGAGGTAGCTGCGCCCTACAGCCATGTACTGGCATCACATACCGCCAACGGCAAGGGCATCATGCCCCGCGTTGCAGCGAAACTCGGCGTCGCTCAAGTCTCTGACATTATCTCGGTGGAGAGTCCGGATACCTTCAAGCGGCCGATATATGCGGGTAATGCCATCGCGACGGTTAAATCCACTGACGCGATCAAAGTCGTAACCGTTCGTGGCACGGCCTACGATGCGGTGGAGGCCACCGGCGGTAGCGCGAGTGTCGAAGCCATTGACAACGTTACCGACGCAGGCGTTTCGAGCTTTGTCTCGCAAGAAATTGCCGAGTCAGAACGCCCAGAATTAACCGCCGCTAGCGTGATTATCTCGGGCGGACGTGGCATGCAAAATGGCGAGAACTTTGGCTTGCTCGATGGCATTGCAGACAAGCTGGGTGCAGCCATTGGTGCGTCCCGAGCCGCGGTCGATGCCGGGTTCGTGCCAAACGATATGCAGGTGGGTCAAACCGGTAAGATCGTTGCACCTGACCTGTACATTGCTGTGGGCATCTCTGGCGCTATTCAGCACCTGGCGGGTATGAAAGACAGCAAGGTGATCGTAGCGATCAACAAAGATGAGGATGCGCCGATTTTCCAGGTCGCCGACTACGGTTTGGTCGCGGATCTTTTCACCGCACTGCCCGAGCTGGAGGCGCAAATCTAGCCAGGTGCACGCTGTACAGCGTTAGTCGAAAGGGCTCTTCTGGAGCCCTTTTTTGTGCCCAAAAGAATGTTAACCGTGGCGCTTAGCGGTGAACCAAGTCACCGGCTTGGCGTGATTATCAACCTCGTCAACCACATCCAATATCAGCGCGAACAGCGCCATCCGTATCAGCATGCCGTTATCGGTTTGGCGGAAAATTGCCAGATTTGGGTTTTGGTTTAGATCATCGTCCAGCTCTTGGGCCTGAGCACGGGAATCCCGAGGTAAGGGATGCATGATGACGGTATTGGGTTCGCAATTTTGCGTGTAAATCGCCTGGTTAAGTCGAAACAGGCCCCGATATCTGTCCGCCTCCTGTTGAGACGGAAATCGTTCCTCTTGGGTGCGAGTCACGTACAAGATATCGACCCCACGGATGCCATCAGCCATATCGGTATATTCGAGTACCTCGTGACCGGCATTTTTGAGTAAGCCGACGATCTCTGAGGGCAATGCGAGCTCGGGCGGGGAAATAAGGTGCAGTCGAATATTGTCATACAAACATAACAGTTTGCACAAAGAATGAACCGCGCGGCCAAAGCGCAAGTCGCCAATAAGAGCGATGCTAAGGCCGTCTACTGATTGTCCCTGGGCCGTAATCTCTGTGCGCATGGTGTAAAGGTCTAACAGTGCTTGGCTCGGGTGTTCATTGGGGCCATCGCCACCATTGATGACCGGAACCCTGCTGGCCTCGGCGAACTTCGCTACGCTGCCGGGCTCTGGGTGGCGCATCACGATGACATCGCTATAACCGGACAGCACCCTGGCGGTATCGTAGAGCGATTCGCCCTTCGTCAGAGAGGATGTCTTGGCTTCACTGGTTTCCCTAACCTCTCCACCAAGGAGATTGAAAGCAGAGCCAAATGACACCCGGGTTCGCGTGCTAGGCTCGAAAAACATGTTGGAAAGAATGGCACCTTGTAGCACTCGGGTGATCCGTTGCCGCATAGCATAGGGCTGCATTTTATCGGCCACTTCAAAAATGCGATCAGCGGCAGATCGATCAAACTGCTCAACGGAGATGATATGAGACCCGACAAAATTCAAACGATGGCGTCCTCTCAATTCGTTGAGCGAGGATAGTATGGGGCTAGAGTTACAAGCGCCAGTTAAAATACAGGGGAATGGCAGCCTACTGATGCAATCGCCCTTGATGCGTTCACAGTTCGTTTAAGAGGTGGTGCAGATTTTGTCCCTAGCTGGGGTAACATTTGGTTTCTAATGTGAGTGCGAATTGATGTCAGACGCGGGTTCGATCGATCTCTATACAGCGGGGAATGAAAGCGAGGCTGATAAGCTTGAACGCCTTAAGCTACCCTTTGCCTTTGCTCGTCGGTTTGGTGTTGTGCTGGTGATGGATTCGTCACATCAGCAGCTGCAGGTATGTGCGAAAGCGCAGCCAAGCCTGTCAACGTTGGCAGAAATTCGTCGTCATGTGCGGCATAAGATTAAGCTCCGCTTGGTCTCTGCGGACGAGTTTGACGAACTCCTCGGCAACGCTTATGCAAATGACTCCGGCGAGGCGAAGCAGATGATGGAAGATCTTGGCGAGGATATGGACCTCGCCAGTCTGGCCAGCGCCTTACCCGAGACCGAAGATTTATTAGAGCAGCAAGACGACGCACCGATTATTCGATTGATCAATGCGCTTTTGGCCCAGGCAATTCGCGAGAACGCCTCAGATGTGCATATCGAAACCTTCGAACAGGCCTTGGTAGTCAGATTTCGAGTCGATGGCGTCATGCGCGAGGTTGTGAGGCCCCGACGTGAATTAGCCTCGCTTTTGATCTCTCGGATCAAAGTGATGGGTCGCCTCGATATCGCGGAGAAGCGCGTACCCCAAGACGGTCGCATTTCCCTGCGTATCGGAGGGCGTGAGGTAGACGTCAGGGTAAGTACCATGCCGGCAAATTTTGGCGAGCGTGTCGTACTGAGGCTTCTGGATAAACAGGCCGGTAGATTACAGCTGGAGAAACTTGGGCTAGCAACTCATACCTTGAGTTCGCTGCAAAGCATTGTGCGTAAACCCCACGGAATTTTTTTGGTCACCGGACCGACGGGTTCCGGTAAAACCACAACCCTCTATGGCTCGCTTGCCGAGCTCAATGGCAGTGCGATTAACGTGCTCACCGTAGAGGATCCCATCGAATATTCGCTGCCCGGCATTGGCCAGACTCAGGTCAACAATAAAGCCGATATGACTTTCGCCAGGGGTCTAAGAGCGATTTTGCGGCAGGACCCTGATGTGGTGATGGTCGGCGAGATTCGCGATCTAGAAACCGCGGAGATAGCCGTTCAGGCCAGTTTGACCGGACACTTGGTAATGTCCACGTTACACACGAATACCGCGGTAGGGGCCGTGACCCGCTTGATCGATATGGGGGTCGAACCCTTTCTTTTAAGTTCCAGTCTTATCGGTGTGTTGGCGCAGCGGTTGGTTCGAGTTTTGTGCCACGAATGCCGGGAGCCTAGACCCGCAAACTCAACAGAGCTTGCTTTTTTGCAGGAGCGCGCAGCAAACGTCTATCAAGCGAAGGGATGTCCCGCATGTTCTCATTCCGGATTTTCCGGCCGCACCGGTATTTATGAAATGGTGGCCATTGATGAAAAGATGCGCGAGCTTATCCACGACGCGGCCAGTGAACAGGAACTGGCTCGTTACGCGCGAAGTTTGGCTCCAAGTATTAGCGAAGATGGCAAACGTAAAATCTTAGCGGGCGAGACGAGTGTTGAAGAAGTCTTGCGAGTCAGCCTCGATGATTGACGTCGGTTTTAACGGTAACACCCACTAATGGCAGCTTTCGAGTACCAAGCGCTCGATGCCACTGGACGCAATCGTAAGGGTGTCATCGAAGCAGACAGTGCGCGGCAGGCGAGAACACTGCTGCGTGACCAAGGCTTGGTACCAACCCAAGTCGACGTAACTTCCAGTCAAGCAGTTAAGAGCCCGCAAAAGTTCGCGTTTCAACGTCATTTGGGACATTTGGATCGAGTGCTCTTTACCCGACAGCTTGCAACTTTGGTCGGCTCTGGCTTACCCATCGAGTCGGCCCTGGCTGCCGTGGCTGAGCAAGCGGATAAGCAGCGGGTCAAGGGCTTGATCATGGCGATTCGCAGCAAAGTCCTTGAGGGCTATAGCCTCGCTGTCAGCTTGAGTGATCACGGCGGGAGTTTTACTGCCCTGTATCGGGCGACAGTCGCTGCGGGAGAGCAATCGGGTTTTCTAGACAAGGTGCTTGAAAATCTAGCGGACTATGAAGAGCGTCAGTTTTCCGCCACCCGAAATGTCGAAATGGCCATGATCTATCCGATCGTACTGTTACTGATGGCGGTGCTGATCATCTCGGGTCTGATGGTCTATATCGTGCCCGACATGGTCAACGTCATCGTCGATACAGGACAAGAGCTGCCCTGGTTTACCGTTGCGCTGATTGCGATAACCAGCTTTATGGCCAGCTACTGGTGGTTACTGATACTGCTGGCCGCGGGGTTGGTTGCCCTGAGTCGCTGGTTGCTCGCGAAGCCCGCTCTGCGACTACGCTGGGATCGCCTGAAGTTTGACATACCCTTGGTGCAGCGCATTACGCGAAGCGCTAACGCGTCGCGGTATACCAATACGCTGTCGATTTTGACGCGCTCCGGGGTGCCCCTGGTAGAGGCCATGCATATTGCCGGTGGGGTGGTATCCAATCAGTGGTTGCAGCGCGCCCTGGGGGAAGCAACCCAGCGCGTGAGCGAGGGGATAAGCCTGCATCACAGCTTGGCCGGAATAGGACAGATGCCACCGATGCTACTGCATATGGTGGCGGCAGGAGAGCAGAGCGGTACATTAGATTCTATGCTGGGGCGGGTGGCAGACTTTCAGCAAGACGAGGTCGAGCGAGTCGTTTCGGCCTTAGTGAAACTGTTTGAACCCCTGATGCTGCTGCTGATGGGCGGAGTGGTGTTATTTATCGTCATGGCCATTTTGCTACCCATGCTCAGCATGAATCAGTTGGTATGATTGCATTGTTTTTTAGTACAGGAGATTTCGATGACTAGTAATCACTCTGATCAGCGAGGCTTTACCCTGATAGAGATTCTGGTAGTGATCGTCATCCTGAGTATTTTAGGCGGGTTGGCGGCACAAACCCTTCTATCGCGCCCAGATGCAGCCCGTGTTCAAGCGGCGCAAACAGACTTACGAACCTTGTCCGCTGCCCTCGACGTTTATCGGTTGGATAACTATCGCTATCCCTCGTCAGACCAGGGTTTAGAGGCCTTGGTTGAGCAACCTAGCGGTGCCCCTGAAGCGCGGAACTGGAATCCCAGCGGTTATCTGAAAAAACTCCCGATGGACCCTTGGGGTGCAGCCTACTTATACGAGAACCGGGATGGTCGCATCGAGTTAATAAGCCTTGGTGCTGATGGTGTTGAGGGCGGTGAGGGCAACGATGCAGACATTCGGCTGTCAGACCTCTAATGCCCGATCTACGCGCTTTCAGTTGACTGTCGATGCCGCACTTAGACCAGGGTCGTCGTACCACTTCGGGTTTCACAGTGATCGAGCTTTTGGTCGTCGTGCTCATCATAGGTATATTGATGGGCACTGCAGTGATCGCCATCGACGCTGGAGGTGATCAGAGAGCGTTTACGGCCTACGGTCAGCGGCTTGTTCAGCGAATCGAAATGGCTCGTGATCGAGCCATCCAAAACAACCAAGAGTGGGGCATGGTAGTGGACGCCGAAGACTACCGTTTCTTGGCTTACGACGAAGATCAGCGACAGTGGTTTCCGCAGATCCAGTCTCCCTTCAGGCCGGATAAACCGCCGCGCCCTGTGGTTTTCCAGCTGCGCGTACTTGATCAATTCGACACCGAGTTAAATGCGGGTGTGTTCGCGCCGAATGATGAATCCTTGGGTAATCAAGCAGATCCGGACTCGTCTGGGGCGAACACGAAAAGGAATCCGGACCTCGTGTTTTTCTCAAGCGGTGAGACCATGCCCTTCGACCTTAAGCTATTAGTGAAAGATGCGGCGCCTGGTGTCCTTAATGGCTTGCACATATCGACGGACGGATTTCAGCCCCTGAGTCTTGAGAGGATGGACGAATTTACCGAGGCTAGACCCTAATGCGAGGCTTTACGTTGCTCGAAATGCTTATCGCCATCGCCATTATTGGCATTATCGGCGCTGCGGTTTCTACAGCGATTGGCGGTGTCGCAAATCAGACGCGTAGCCTAGAGCAGCGCACGGTCGCCAACTGGATAGCCAGCAATCAGCTGACGCGCATGCGTATGCTCCAACGCCGTCAAGCGCAATCCTTGGGGGAGGGTAAGCAGCAAACTCGTCTGGTGTTCGCAGATCGGCAGTGGGAGGTAGAAACCCAGATTAAAACCACAGATCACCCCTGGATTAGAAGGGTAGAGGTATCCGTTTACGAGTCGTCTGATGAAGAAGGCCGACAGGGCCCCTATAGTTATATGTCTGGTTTTCTAGGCCAGTACTGATGCATAGCACGCCCTCCAAACCTCAATTGGGCTTTACGCTCATCGAAATTCTCGTGGCACTGTTTATTTTTGCCGTCGTTGGACTGATCAGTGCCCAGCTGCTGGGTCGTACGGTGGATGCCTATGAGGTGCTCGATGATCGCGGCCAGCGACTAGGTCAGATCCACCGCGCCATGCTTGTCGTCGAGCGAGATATGCTGCAGTTTCGCAATCGTTCAATCCGCCTGGCCCAAAACAATCCCGTGCCTGCGCTTATGATCGGTGATGAGGGTGCACTATCCATGACGCGGGGAGGCTGGAGAAATCCGCTGCAGCGACCACGATCAGAACTGCAGCGCGTGGGCTATCGCCTTCAGGGTGAAAACCTGGTGCGCGCTTACTGGCCAGTGCTAGATCGCCCCGGTGACGAAGAGCCAATATCCCAAACACTCTTAGAGGGCGTCGAAGACCTCGAGTTTTTTGCCATAGACCAAAACGGTGAGGAGCATAAGTTCTGGCCGCTAAATCAGGGGCAGGGGGGAGGTCAATTACGAATCGCAGGCTTGGTGCTGCGAATCTCCATGGCTCCGGTAGGTATCGTAGAATGGATATGGGAGGTTCCAGATGGCTGAACCTAAGGCGACCCCTGTAAATTCACAATCTAATCAACGAGGCCTGGCACTGATATCCGTCTTGCTCATTACGGCGATACTCGTCGGCCTGACGACTCAGATTTTATCCAGCCAACACTTGGTGATTCAGCAGAATCAGAACACCTTCGAGCAGGCGCAAGCAGTGCAGTATGTGTTGGGAGCCGAAGAATTGGCCCGACAGGTGCTCTACGATGATGCGGTCAATTCTGGTCCCGGCGTCGATCACCTGGAGGAGTTCTGGGCGCAGCCTGTCCTGCCTCTGGATCTCGATGGCATCGGGGTAATGCAGGCCTATGTGCTCGATCTAAACAGATGCTTTAATCTGAACTGGCTAGCCACAGATACGGATAAATCCCAATACAAGCGCCTGCAGCGATTGCTGACGCATTTGCAGCTCTCGCCGGATCTCGCGGATCTGATTAGGGATTGGGTGGACAGTGACCAGCAGGTCAGCGGTCTTGGCGCAGAGGACTCGGCATACCAACTCAAAACGCCGCCCCATTTTGCGGCAAATCAACCCATGCTGGATCTCAGTGAGTTGAACATGCTGATCGATGTGGACCCGCAAGAGATACAGGTGTTGTCTAAGGAAGTCTGCGTGGTGCCTGACACCGCAAGCAAAATCAACGTTAATACGGCCTCTGCGCAAACCCTGTATTCCCTGGACGCAGCCGTATCAATACAGAACGCCGAGGCAATCGCGCAGTCGGTAAGAAACTATCAGACTGTGACGGAGTTTGTGCAAAACCACCCAGAATTTACGGTTGTTCAGCAGCAGCTTGCAGTGCGCAGTCACTATTTTATGTTGGTTGCCCAGGCTCGACTCAATCGCAGCCGTGTGAACCTCACATCAGTGCTGTATCGCGACCCAAGCAATGGGAGAATTACGCTCCTGCACCGCGATTTCGGCAAGCGTTTTGGTATTGGAATTAACCCTACAACATAGCTAACAGGACAACTCCATGTTGTTATTCAGTCATCGATCGTCGGCAGATTTAGCCTCTAAGGCAGGCAGATTGCAGTGGTGTTACTTGTCCGAGCAGGGTGGTGTCACTTCAGGCGAGGTCGACGCAGAAAATCTTGTCAGTCTGGTCGAGCAACATCCAAGCTGGTTTGAAACACCAGATCGCGTTGCGTTAATGCTGACCGGTGAAGACATTGTGCACCTCAACGTCAGCGTACCTGGGCGGTCAATCAAGAGTATCCGTCAGGCCTTGCCCTTCGCCATCGAGGAATTTATCACCAGCGACATCGACGATGTGCATATCGCCCATAAAGCCATCCGGTCGAACGAGCCCGTCCACTGCGCTGTGATTAATAGGGAACGACTCGAATTTTGGTTGGGTCTATTTTCAAATAGCTCAATTACGCTTGGCGCAGTGGTGTCTCAGGCGCAACTTCTTCGGCCAGAGTCCGGCGAGGCAGCTCTGCTGTTTGAGGGTGATCAGGTGCTCGTGGTTACCGAGGATCAGGATGCCCTGGTTGATCGCGATACCGTGCCTGAAATCCTTGATGCCTTAGACCTATCGTCATTGACCAGTGTTGGTGGATTGTTAACGGACCTGGAAGTGAGTCAATTATCCGCAGCACCTAACCTGAACAATATTGAAGCGCCTGTGGGGGACTATCTAGTCAAGCGACTAAGCCCGAAGGGTGGCGGACTGACATCTACGCCAAATCTTTTGAACCTGTTGCAGGGCGAGTTTGCGGTGCGTTTTGATGAATCTAGCCGAGACGCTCTTTGGCGCAGGACATTGGGCATAGCAGCCCTGTGGTTTCTCGCCATCATTGGTGGACTGAGCGTGCAGGGAATTTGGCTAGAAAACCAAACTAATCAATTAGATACGAAGAACTTCGCAACTTACCAGGAGCTTTTTCCAAGGGACAGCGTGCCCGTAACAGCGACCCAGTTACAGCGCCGTTTGGCGAATAAAATCAGTTCGACACCGGAAACGGATAACAATCTTTCAATGGTCGACTTGATGCTGCGAACGACCAACGCCTTGGGCTCGAGTAGCGAACTGCAGTCACTGCGATTTCGTGCCAAACAGATGGAGCTGACCGCTGAGGTACTTATTACGAATTTTGAAGAACTCGAGGCGATTAAGGAGCGCAGCCAGACCATGGGCATAGCCGTGGAGGTCAGTGACGCCAGTGCCGAGCAGAACAGGGTACGCGCTAGGCTAATCGGTACTTACCTATGACAAATATTCTGGAACCGATCGCAGTGCTGATCAGAAACTCCATCGTGCACCAGTGGTATGTCAGCAAGAGTGAGAGTGACAAGCGAATACTGAAGCTCCTCGCAGGGTTGTCTTTGTCCTTAATTTGCTACGTCGGACTGTGGGTGCCGCTGAACAACTATGTTAACACCCAGCAACGACAAGCGTATCTCGCTCAGTCGACTGCGGACTGGTTGGTTGCGAATCGAATGGCACTCGAGGCCGTGGCAACTTCCGCTGGATCCGGAACCTCAAGTCCAGGCGGCGATCAGCCGACCATCTCTCAGATCACGAACAGCGCGGCAGCGTTGAAAATTACCTTGAGTCGACTTCAACCCGAAGCGGATGGAAGCGTAAGCGTGGCCCTAGAACAGCAATCATTTAATGCTGTTGCCCAGTGGCTTGCAGGCATCGAACGGGAGCAGGGCTTTACGATCGACAGAGCGAGCATCGATAGAACAAGTGAACCGGGGCTCATTAACGCCCAGCTTCGAATTAGATAGGTCTCTGGTGGAAAGTAGTCATTCCGCCGCATAATTATTTATTTAACATAATATATATTATACGAAATATTGTTGGAGCAGCCGTGGATAGTCAAGCAGGCAGCAAAGCCTCGATTTTGCTGAGCAGCCTTTTTAAATCCACAGGCTTGGTGTCAAAATCATCTGCGCCTGCTTCCAGGGCTTTGATACGGTCTTCCTCAAGCGCGTTTGCTGTAAGAGCAATGATGGGAATATGCGAAATGTTTTCATCATTTTTCGCCGCTGTTGTTGCCTCCCAGCCGTTCATAACCGGCAGCCCGATATCCATCAGAACGATGTCCGGCATGCCATCTTTAATGGCTTGAAGTCCTAAGGCACCGTCTTCGGCAATTTCAATTTCATAACCTTTCCGCGTGAGTCGGCGGGACAACATGTCTCTATTGAGTTCGTTGTCTTCTACGATCAGTATTTTTGTCACGAGTACTCCTTGTCTGGTGACGCTCCACTAAGGCTTAGTCGATGCCACTGCCATTTGTCTGAGTTTTTCTGAGATATCGGAGTCGTTCTTGTCGATGAACCCAACGTGCACTGATTCAAGCGTCGCTCTCAAGGTATCGTCGAGCTCCATTCCAGAGAAAATGATGATTTTCGGCGCGTCTTTCATAGCTTTAGCATTGAAATGCGTCAGAAACTCAAAGCCATCCATAACGGGCATCGACAGATCTAAAATAATCAGGTCAAGTGATTCGTTGAGCTGCTCCAAGCCGTCTTTGCCGTTTTCTGCCGCGGATACACTAAAACCGCTCGTGCTTAGTAAGCGTGTCAGTAAATCGCGAGCCTCGGCATCCTGGCGCGATAACCGTCCAGATCATTAACTAGAAGTTGCTGGTTTAAAAGTGATGATCTGCATTCGTATACCGCATCGGATATCTGGCCTCGGGGTGAATAGGGGCGTGAATCTCACTACGCTGGGCGCTATAATATGGCGCCTTGTAAACAAGGCCTCGGTCAATTTGAAAGTGGTAGTCGTATGTCAAACCCCGATAAGGGTATAAACGTCACCTTTTGGGGTGTGCGAGGATCAACCCCAGTTCCGGGACCGGACACTGCTCGTTATGGTGGAAACACGCCTTGCGTCGAGGTCCGAGCCGGTGATTCGATCTTTATTCTAGATGCTGGAACTGGCATTCAGGCCTTTGGGCGCAACTATCGCACAAAGACCGACAAGCCTGTGAAGCTGCACCTTTTTCTAACCCATACGCATTGGGATCATATACAGGGCCTACCGTTCTTCCAGTTGGCCTACGACCCACGCAATGAGATTCATATTGTTGGCCCCAAACGTGAGGGTACCGCATTGCTGGATTGTCTTGAGAGACAGATGCTCCCTCCTAATTTCCCGGTGCCCTTCTCCCTGTTGCAAGGCGTCAAATCTGTGACCGAGTTATCTTCAGGGGATTCTCTGCAGGTCGGCGACGCGACGATTCACGTAGCGGCTCTGAATCATCCGAACGAAAGTATGGGTTTTCGCATCGAATACGGCGACCGGTCGTTAGCATATTGCCTTGACCATGAGCATGGCGGTGTCGACGATATCCATCCTGGGGTCGAGACCCTTGCCAAGGGCGCAGATATGCTTGTATTCGACGCTGCCTATACAGACGAAGAGTATCCAAGCTTTAAGGGTTGGGGACACTCTACATGGCAAGAGGGTTATAAGACTGCCCGGGAACTAGATGTAAGGATCTTGGCCCTTGCGGGGTTCAATCCTGGCGTCGTGGATGCTGACCTTGACCTTATAAAGGCGGAGGTTGATGCGCTTGACGGAGAAACAGTGATTGCAACTGAAGGTAGTTCCATGGCGCTGTGATAGCGTCGATCCCAGGCTTCGTCCTGCTCCCATCGAGAATTTATATTGGAAAAATCAGAGATTGTCTCCATTGCCCAGCAGGTCATAGCCGACCTAGAGCCCGATGAGATTGAAATCCTCGTAGAGATTATGGAACAACGCCACGCTGAAGCTGGAACCATCATGTTGTCCCAAGGAGATAGGAGCAATCACTTATTGCTACTTCTGAATGGCGACTTTTCCGTGTTTTCTAAGTTCCGAGTCAATCTCACATCCGTTGCGATGAATACCAATAATTTCTCAGGTCCGGGACTGTTGGGCGAGGTAAATCTGGTGCTGCAGGCGACACGCACAGCGACGGTCGTTTCTCGGTCCGAATGCGACTACCTATTCTTGGATATGGACAGTTATAACAAGATCGTTGCTGAACATCCTCGTATCGCGATCAAGTTGGTAACCAAAATTGCCAGTATTATTCAAAACCGCGGTGATACCATGCGTCGAATCATGTATCAAAACCTAATAAAGGATAGCCCAAACCCCATGATCGGTATTAGTCGCATTGGGTTTTGGCTCGGCAAGTGGACTAGAATCTCAGACGATATGAGCCGGCGGTTGTTTAGCGATTTTGAAGGCGAGAACTTCAATAGCTGAAGGATCACTTGACGTGTTTCGATTTCATGCGTTGAATTGCAGTGTTCGATAACATACATCGAAGATTTAGGTGGGCTCTATAGGCGAGATCGTTGGAGCACTGAGCACAAAAAAGGCGGGTTACCCCGCCTTTTTTCGTTCAAATCTTTCCTTGAGATTATAGGCCCAACACCAATTTCGACATGATATTGCGCTGGATCTCATTTGAACCGGCGTAAATACTCACCTTACGAGTATTGAAGTACTCCTGGGCTACACCATTGTGAGCTTGAGGCCCGATGGGCTGAAAGTTGTCGCCAGGAGCGGGTGTTGATTGGTCAAGTGGCGCTGCGTAGCTACCAGAAATCTCCAGCGCCAATTCTGTTACTGCCTGCTGTAGCTCGGTACCGCGAGTTTTCAGGATAGAACTTTCAGGTCCTAAGTTCTGACCGGCAGCCAGAGCACCAAGGATTCTCAGCTCAGTGGCTTCCATGGCGAGAATCTGAACCTCGACATCGTTGAATTTTTTCATGAAGTCGGCGCTATCTGAGAATGACTGCCCTGCGCCGTCTTTCTCAGCTGCTGCGGCCTGCTTCAAGTGAGCCATGGCTCCTTTTAGCCCCGGTGAATAGGCATTGCCTCGCTCAAACTCCAGCAGATACTTCGCGCAAGTCCAACCCTTGCCCTGCTCACCAACAAGATTTTCTTTTGGCACTTTGACGTCCTCAAAGTACACCATGTTGATCTCTTGATATCCGTCTGCTGGTGTGTCCAGGGTGATGATCGGCTTGACGGAGATTCCAGGGGTCTTCATATCCATCAGGATGAAGCTGATACCCATTTGTCGAATATCTTCATTGCTGGTGCGCACTAGGCAGAACATCCAGTCGGCGTATTGGGCCATGGTCGTCCATGTTTTGACGCCATTAACGAGGTAGTGATCGCCCTTGTCCTCTGCCTTGGTTTTCAAGGAGGCCAGATCCGATCCTGATCCCGGTTCAGAATAGCCCTGACAGAACCAAACGTCAGAATTAAGTATTGGTGGCAGAAACTTTGCTTTTTGCTCGTCGGTGCCAAATTTCATGATGACTGGAGCCACCATTGTGATGCCGAAGGGTACAACACCCGGTGCACCTACTCGGGCGCGCTCGGCGTCGAAGATATAGCTTTCCGTGGGCGTGAAGGCTGCGCCGCCATATTCTTTAGGCCAATTCGTCGCTGCCCAGCCTTTCGCGGCCAACCGCTTTTGCCAGCCAACCAAATCTTCCTTGGAAAGTTTGCCCAGGGCGCTTCGACTCTGCTTGTCGCGCATCTCCTGTGGCCACGCTTCATCTAGGAAGCTTCTGACCTCGGCCTGAAATGCCCGATCCTTCTCTGAAAAACTCAAGTCCATGACTGCTCCTGGTTTTAATGTATATCTGGTTGTTAGGGGTTGAGTAACGCCTGCAAAATGCAGCTTCTCGTCTAATTTCTCGCCTGATCCACGAGGGATTTGCCTACGACACGAATCGCCAAGGTTTCTTCTGCGCCCTCGAAAATCGAAAGCACGCGAGCATCCGCGAAATAACGGCTAACCGCAACTTCTTCTGCGTAGCCCATACCACCGTGTATTTGGACGCCCTCTCTTGTTACCCATTCGGCGGCACGGCAAGAAAAAAGCTTGACGAGACTGGCTTCCATTTGACCCAGACCCTGATCCATAAGGCCCGCCACATGTGCGGTAAAGGCCTTACATGCGGTAATCAAGGCACCCATTCGAGCAAGCTTGGCTAATGACAGTGGGTAGCTGGCGACAGATCGGCCGAAAACCATGCGATCTTGGCTATAGCTCATGCTTTCCTCGAAAGCGGCACGCATAAGACCGCAGGCGCGAGCCGCAGTTTGTAAGCGTCCGCCCATAAAGCCTCTCATCGTGAAATAAAAGCCTTTGCCCTCGCCCGCTTCGCCGCCAATCAGGCAGTCATCGGGCACGAAAAAATTGTCGTAACTCATTTCGAAGGAATGCATGCCGCGATAGCCAAGGGTCGGTATCGCCCTACCGGTCATTTTTCCGCCGTCGGCTTGCTCATATTCGAAATCGTGTCCGTCATAGCTTGGCTTTTCCACCACAAACAAAGACAGGCCTTTGTGAGCTGGCTTTGCATCCGCATTAGTTCTGGCGAGCACCAATAGTGCTCCCGCTGCCCCGGCGTAGGTGCACCAGGTTTTGCCGCCGTCTAGTACCCAGCCGCCGTCCGTCCGTGTGGCTTTTAACGCTACCGAGGCGACATCAGACCCTGTGTTGGGCTCAGTGACAGACACGGCACAAAGGGTTTGGCCCGACGCAATCTGCGGCAACCAGCGCGCCTGCTGCTCATCTGTGCCCCCTTCCAGCAGAGCACGCGCCATAATTTCTGGACGCGTAATTAGACTGCCCGCTGCTCCGAGAGAGCCTCGCGACAGTTCCTCGGTCACGATAACCATGCCCATGCTGTCTTCAGTGGTATCAGGTTTTAGACCCCCGAAACGCTCTGGCACGCTTAACCCAAAAACGCCCATTGCTTTCAAAGGCTCGAGAATCTCGGACGGAACCAGTAGGTCTTTGCGATGTACTTCCTCGGCGAGGGGTTTCACCACGTCATCGGCGAATTCTTTAAATGTGTCTCGGATAATACGTTTTTCGTCGTCAAGACGATCGTCCACTAGGCCTTCCTCGAGATACTGACGACCCAGGGCAGCTATGGCTTCAGGCGCCAGGAAATCCTGCAGTTCATCGAGCGCTGGCAGCTCCGATTGCGCGAGTCCGAAGGTTTGTGGTCGCACCGCTAGCTTTTGCGTGATGGTGACAATGGCGTTAGCGCAAAAATACTGACACACGGGCACCAGCTGCTGGCATTGCTCGGTTTGGCTGATCAGAGTGCGAGCCGCGAGCAACTCTGCTTGAACAAAGGCGAGGTCGTAAAGTTCGATTTGCTCCTCGTCTAAATCACCTTCTAGGTGGGCGCAGGCTTTTCGGACGAGGCCGTCCAGCGAGTCAAGGTAAGGGGCAAAGCTAATGATTTCCATACCCCGATTATGCCCAAGAAGGTCGCTGCTAGGAATTCTTCATGCGGGGTTCTCACGCTTTTTTCGGCATCCAAGTTAGACACGCTCATTTCAAAAACCCTCGGTTTTTGGCGTTTTGGAAGCTCTCAACGCACGATTGCGGTTACAATTTCGACAGGCTTACGACCACACCATCCAATGGATCCCTTATGATCGAACCCGTTGTCGACTATTTTTTGAGTCTTCAGGAAAAAATTTGTACCACGCTCGAAGGCCTAGATCAGCGTGCGACTTTTTCTCTAGAGCAGATCAAACCGCCCACCGGGGGCCTCTCTCAACCCAGAGTGCTGGCTGATGGTCAACATATCGAGAAAGCGGCTGTGCAGTTCACGCACTCCAAGGGTTCAGCATTGCCACCTGCTGCGACAGAGCGTAATCCACACCTCGCGGGAAGCGCCTTCCAGGCTGCGGCAATCTCCCTAATCGTGCATCCATGCAACCCGCATGTACCTATTACCCATATGAATCTACGTTTCTTCGTTGTGGAAGCCGACGAGCCGGTCTGGTACTTCGGCGGTGGCTACGACCTGACACCTTGCTACCCGGTGGATGAAGATGTGGTGCTCTGGCATCAGACTGCTAGGGATGCGGTTGGAAATCACTATCAAAGCTTCAAGGAAACCTGCGATAAGTACTTTTTTTTGGGGCACCGAAATGAAACCCGGGGTGTCGGTGGAATCTTCTTCGACGATTGGGCAGAGGGCGGATTCGAGGAAAGTTTCGCTCTGGTCAAGCGGGTCGGGGACTCATTTTTAACAGCCTACCAGCCGATTTTCGAGAGGCGTATGAAAACGCAGTTTAGTGAGGCCGAGAGGGACTTTCAGCTATACCGGCGAGGTCGCTATGCTGAATTCAATTTGGCCATCGATCGCGGCACCAAGTACGGTATGCAAAGCGGGCGGCGCATTGAATCAGTACTGGCTTCGTTGCCGCCCTTGGTGAAGTGGGTGTACGACTACCAGGCAGAGCCCGGTAGCCGAGAGGCGGCCTTAGCCGACTATTTGAAACCTAGAAACTGGTTATAAAACATTACTCTACCAGGACTTTGTAGATTTCGTATAAAGCCTAATTGACGATGCTCAGTCGGTCCTCGACCCCGACCACGCTACCGGTCTCTTTCGCTATTCGAATGGCCTTATCCCTGGCATATTCGGATGGGACACGCCCTTCCAGCGTGACAATTGCCCTTACCGATGACACCTTGATCTGCCATCCCTTGACCTCAGGGTCATCCCAGAGATTGAGCTTAACCATGGCCGCTATTTGCGCGTCATCAGCAAATTCTCCTGCTGTGCGAGTCGAGCCGTCTACGTAGGATTGGCAGCCAAAATTCGCGATCAGGCATAACATGACTAAGGAGAGCGTGCGTATCACTGGAGAGTCCTTGCGAAGTTATCGTGGTTAGGGTGGAATCTTGGGTTAGATGGAGAGAATAATGCAACCAGAAGTCACGGTTATTGCCAAGGAATTAGCGTTCCCAGAGGGCCCTATTGCCCTGCCCGATGGCAGTATTGTCCTTGTTGAAATTAAGGCCGGCCGCCTCACCCGAGTTCGCGACGGCGTCAAGCAAACGATCGCTGAACTGGGCGGCGGGCCGAATGGCGCGGCAATTGGACCAGATGGGCACTGCTACGTCTGCAACAACGGCGGGTTTGAGTGGCTAGAACGCAACGGCAAAACCTATCCGGGCGAGCAGCCTGAGAGCTATACCGGCGGCAGTATTCAAAAAGTTGATCTGCAGACAGGGGCTTTCAGCACTCTGTACACCAACTGTGACTCAGAGCCGCTAAAGGGGCCAAACGATATCGTCTTTGATGCTCAGGGCGGATTTTGGTTCACGGACCACGGCAAAAACCGAGCGCGGGACAGAGACAGAACTGGCGTGTTCTACGCACTTCCCGATGGTAGCCAGATAAGCGAAGCCATTTTTCCGATGGAAGCACCCAACGGCATAGGCCTATCGCCCGACGAGAAAGAGCTATTTGTAGCAGAAACGCCGACCGGTAGGCTGTGGGCCTACCCGTTGGCGGGGCCCGGTAAGGTCGATTCTGGCAAAACACGACGCCTGCTGAACGGGCGCCAAGGATTTTATATGTTTGACTCTCTTGCGGTCGACGCTAACGGGGACGTTTGCGTAGCGACGTTAATGGATGGTGGCATTACCACGCTTTGCGCAGCAGCTGGTGAGCCTTCCTTCGTGCCGATGCCTGACCGTGTCACCACAAATATCTGTTTTGGCGGTCCTGACCTGAAGACAGCTTTCATCACGCTGTCCTCCACCGGACTGTTAGTGAGCTGCGATTGGCCCACGGCGGGACTGCCCCTTAACTTCCTCAACCATTGACCATGATCCACGGTTGGTCTTGCTTGAGTTCGCCTGCCAAGATCTGTGTCCAACCCCTATGGAATCCTAGAGGTTCCTGACATAACATTCGCGCTCGTTGACCAACGCATTGAGGGTAAGGGATGAGACGACCATTTGGCCGGGGAAGAGCCGACGAAGATTCAGAAGCGATCAATCTAACGCCAATGCTAGACGTCGTCTTTATCATGCTGATTTTCTTCATCGTAACAGCGACCTTTGTGAAAGAGGTCGGGCTGGACGTAAACCAACCTGACGACGACAAGCCGAAGACCGTTGACCCGGACAAGAAAAGTATCGTCGTCCGAATTACAAACCGTGATCGTATTATTATCGCTGCCCGCGACGTAGATCGTCGATCCGTACGCGCTAACATCGAGCGCCTTCATGCAGAAAATCCAGAAGCGCCAGTGATTATTCAGCCTCACCCTGATTCGACTACCGACGTCATGATTCACATTATGGACTCCGCGCGGCAAGCCGGGGTTTATAACGTCTCCTTGGCTCAACAAAACTGACGCCGAACGACCGTCATCCTCATATCGAAAGGCCCTATCGCAAGGGCCTTTTTTCTTTCTGGCCTACCCTAAATTTTGCGCTGGTGGTACAAGGTGCACTATGCCTAATCAGACTGTAAACATTGATCTGCGCAGCGATACGCTGACGCAACCCACACAAGCCATGCGAGAGGCGATGTTTCGTGCCGAGGTCGGCGATGATGTTTACGCAGAAGACCCCACGGTTATCGAGCTGCAAGATCATGCTGCGGCGCTATTGAACAAAGAAGCCGCGCTGTTTGCGCCGAGTGGGACCCAGTCAAATTTGCTCGCGCTTTTCGCCCACTGTGAGCGTGGAGATGAGTACATTGTCGGTGATTCGGCGCATACCTTCAGGTACGAGGGCGGTGGCGCAGCAGTATTGGGGAGTATCGTGCCGCAAACGATCCCCATGGAAATGGACGGTACATTGGGCCTGGAGGAAATTGATTCGGCGATCAAACCTAACGACTTTCACTTTGCGCGCAGTCGCTTAATTTGCCTTGAGAATACCCATGCGGGCGTTCCCCTCCCGTTAGGCTACGCAGAAGCAGTCGCAGCGCTAAGCGAGCGTCGGGGCCTCGCCATGCACTTAGACGGAGCAAGACTCTTCAACGCTGCCATCGCCCAAAACCGCAGCCCAGAAGCCCTTGCCGCTCCATTTGATTCGGTGTCCATTTGTCTGTCTAAGGGTTTGGGCGCGCCGGTTGGGTCTGTGCTCGTGGGTCCTAGGTCGTTGATTGAGGATGCACGCCGCTGGCGCAAGGTTCTGGGCGGCGGAATGCGTCAAGCCGGCGTCATCGCCGCTGCGGGTCTGCATGCGCTCCAGCATCACATGGCAGATTTAGAGCAAGATCATCGTCACGCCGAGCAATTGGCAGAATGCCTTTCGGACAATTTTGGTGACAGTGCAGTTCGTTATGCCACGAATATGGTGCACCTCAATCTGCCGTCAGATACCTATGCTGCCCTGGCAGAGCATCTGGCTGAGGTTGGTATTCGCGTTGGACGGCCTCGATGGGTATTGCATCGGGACGTTGCTCGTGAGGACATGGAACTACTGTGCAGAGCAATTCAGGGCTTCAGTATCGGCTAGGATCGTTATTCGTCATTGATCAATGGCGAGTGCGTTGGGCGAATCTAAATTAGATACACCAGCCCAACAATGGCACCGGTTAGCAGGTTGACCAATGTGCCGCAGATGACAGACTTCGGTGCTATCGCTAAGTATTCGCTTTTGCGCTCGGGGACCAAGACAGATAGGCCGCCCAGCAAAATACCCAGGCTGCCTAAGTTTGCGAACCCACAAAGTGCGTAGAGCATGATCATGCGGGAGTGCTCGGAAAAGAGATCGGCACTGGCGGAAAACTGCACATAGGCAATCACTTCGTTCAGAACCAACTTCGTGCCTAAGAGCGCGCCCGCGGAACCCGCCTCTGACCAGGGTATGCCGATGAGCCAAGCCAAGGGAGCAAATAGCGTACCTAAGATCGATTCAAAGGTTAGCGCCTCATTGCCGGTGATGCCCGACAAAATCATGTTGCCAAGAGCAACGAAGCTAATCAGCACCAGCAGCATGGCGCCGATGTTAACCGCCATGGCCAGGCCGTCCTGAGTGCCCTTTGTCAGGGCATCCATCGACGATTCGTACTTGAGGTCCAAGGCCAATGTGTCGGTTTCAATGACCTGAGTTTCGGGTATGAATAATCGCGACAAGTAAAGTGCACCAACTGCATTGATCATCGATGCGCCAACAATATGACCGACAACGCCGTCCATCAGGTCTCCAAGCAAGGCGGCGAACAAGATCATTACTGAGCCGGCTACCGTGGACATTCCCAAGGCCATGACGGTGAAAAATTCCGAACGTGTCATTTGCGCCAAATAGGCGCGAATGACCATGGGTGTTTCGATCATGCCCAAGAACAAACTGGCTGCACCGGCAGTACCCACTGTCCCGCTGACCCGAAAGGTACGCCGCAGTGCCCAGCTGAGACCCTGCACGATGGCGGGCAAAAGCCGCCAATGCCAGAGCAAGGCGACTACGACGGAAAATACGATCACCTGAGGCAAGACTCGAAAGGCGAACAAATACGGCGATTCATTCACAGAATTTACGGGAAACTCGCCGCCACCCAAGTACCCAAACAAAAAGATGGTACCGGCAGTACTCGCTTCGCCAACAGCGTTCACGAATTGATTGATACCCACCAGCACGGTACTTAACCAAGTGGAGTGTAAAAACAGTCCTGCCAAGACAAATTGCACCGCGATGCCAATGAACACGAAGCGCCAGGATATCGCTTGTCTATTTTCGCTGAGCGCCCAAGCAAGCGCGACCAGAATTAGTATCCCCAAGAGAGCATGCATGTGGACCTCAATCCTGAATGGCAAAAAAAACGATGACGTAGGAGTCGATCAGGCGCCAATACCCGACGCCAGATTCTAACGCCTTGTTCGTCTTGTGGTCACCATGGTAGAGAATTCGGAAACACTGGCTCTGCCAATCTAACTCAACGCTAGCTTCCTGAAAGCCGATATAGGCACCCCCGATGGGGTAAATCGCTTTATAGCCGGCCTCTTTTGCAGCAAATGCCACGCTTGGCGCCGCGTCTGAACAGGAGGAGAAAGCGTTCACCTCTTCCGGTCGAAAAAGTGCTCGATACAGTTTCTGCGTCACCCTTCCCTGCGCCTCCACATCAACACCGATGCTTCTAAGTGACGTGGATACGGCAGCGAGTGCCCAATCTTTCGCATGACTGATGCTACCGCATTGCCCCTTCGGCCAAACCGGGGCCCGCTCGTCGCGCAGGATTGGTTGTGCAGACAATCCGAGGTGCTTCTGAGCCAAGTGAGCGCAGGCGCGTCCGGCTGCAAAGTCTGTCAAGCGACTGTCGCCCATTTGTTGCGCTAACACCTGCTCTGCGCCGAGGAGCTCCGAGCCCGTTCGTCTTTTTGGCAGAAGTGCCATGGCGGTATCCGGCAATGCTGGCCAAGCGGGGTCGATCTGCTGTAGTGACGGGGTCTCACAGAACCAGTGCATGTTGGAGCTGCTTTATTTGGGTGTCGTTTATCAACGGATCTACTTTGCCTAACATCACAAGGTCAGTATCCTGCACGGCTTTTAAGATGCGGTAAATGATCCCCTGCCGCGATTTCTGGATAGAGACCATGGCGAATGTAATCCTGCTCAACGGCTGCTCCAGCGCAGGCAAAACTACCCTCGCGTTAGCGCTACAAGATGTGCTGTCGGTGCCCTATCAGCATATTGCTTTGGACCAGTTTCGTGACGGCATGCCCGGCAGGGTTAGAGGATTGAATTCACCAGCGGGAGATCCAGGGGCGACGGGTCTCAATGTGGTGCCTGGCGTTTTGCATGGTGAAGCAGTTACCCATATCCAATTTGGCGAATATGGCGAGCGTGTTCTGGCGGGCATGCGCCGGAGTGTCGCCACGCTGTCTGATCTAGGGTGCAATGTCATTGTCGACGATTTGCTGTTTAAGCCGGCCTACTTGACGGATTACGTAGAGGTTCTGAATCCCGACAGCACCTGGTTTATTGGCGTTACCTGCGGTCTCGACATTGTGAGGGAGCGTGAAGCATCTCGTCCGGGACGCTTCCCCGGCACGGCTGTGTCACATTTTGAGCAGGTCCACGCCCATGGTCGATCATACGATTTGACGGTAGATACCAGTCGAAAAAATCCTACAGCAGTCGCCCTAGAAATTGCCGCGCGACTACAGCAGGCCCCTACCGCATTTCATTCGATGGTGGCTGATCGTCTTTGATTGGAGATAGAGTCAAACGGTAGATGTCCGCAGAACGAAGGCCGTAGCGGCGTTCATGGGAGACGTAGGCCTGATCATCCCGGTCTTTCGTAAAAGCGATCGCCTCACGCTGTCCTGCAAAGGGCAGCATCACGCGCACGGGTGGCGCTTCCAACGCATCGAGATTAAATAAATAGGCGTGCTCAAGGGTGGTCACGAGCAAACGGTTATTGGCGATGCTCATGCCTGTCGGCATGCCGAGGTACTCCCATATCCCGCCGTAAAAATCGACTTCGGCGATCTCCGGCGCAGCGAATCCTTCGAGTGAGGCAACGTAACTGGCGGTGATCGGCTCAGCTGGAGCGGCCTGTGGATGCACTTCATGGGATTCAATAGAGGATAGCGGCAGTCGATAAAGTTCCGGTGGCTTGGTGCGCTTGCTCAGGACAAGTATCTGCTCCCGCAATGGGTCCACTGCGATGGCCTCGCTATCTCGGGGACCTCCTGGGTAGACAAAGTGCTGAGAGACGAGGGGCTGCAAAACTGCACTGTCGGCAAGGGTTTTGACGTCCGGCTCCTGCAGGATGATGTACGAAACAGAACCTCGCATGGCAAAGTTGTCGCCAATGTCTGCAATCAGCAGATAGTTTTTACCCCGCCAATGGAAACTGTCCATGGCTT
>CACMHG010000012.1 GCA_902613475.1 K189A clade bacterium | reverse complement strand
CGGGAAGGTTTGCAGCATGATGCTGGCGGACTGCTGTGCTGTGACTAATCCAAGCCGCTGGGCAACACTTTGCCAAAGGGTCTCGGTAATAAACGGCATAACGGGATGCGCTACCCGCAGCAGGGTTTCAAGTACCTGCAGCAGCGTGCGCTGGGCTGCTGCGCGCGCTGACGGGTCTGCGTCTTTGTTCCAGAGCAGGGGTTTTGTCAGCTCCAGATACCAATCGCAGTACTCGTGCCAGGCGAATTCGTAAACGGTGTTGGCGTAGATGTCGAACCGATAGGTGTCCAGCGCGAAGCGTGCGTCGTGAATCATGCGGTGACACTTGCTGGTAATCCAATCATCGACAGGTGCTGGATTGGGCTCAATGGACAAGTCCAGATCTTCTGTATTCATCAGCACAAACTTGGAGGCATTCCAAAGCTTGTTGCAGAAGTTGCGATAGCCCTCAATTCGATTGACGTCGAAGCGCACGTCGCGCCCGGTTGTGGCCAGTGCCGCGAAGGTGAAGCGCAGGGCATCGGTGCCGTAGGCGGCAATGCCTTCGGGAAAGTCTTTGCGGGTTTGCTTTTCGATGCGCGCGGCCATCTTTGGCTGGGTAAGATTGCTGGTGCGCTTTGCCACCAGACCCTCAAGGTCGATGCCGTCGATAAAGTCCAGCGGGTCGAGTCCGTTCCCCTTGGTTTTTGACATCTTCTGGCCTTCCGCGTCCTTGATCAGGCCGTGGATGTAGACGGTTTGAAACGGGATCTTGCCAGTGAAATGCAGGGTCATCATGATCATGCGCGCGACCCAAAAGAAGATAATGTCGTGACCGGTGATCAGCGTATTCGTCGGTAAAAAGCGCTCCAGCTCTGGGGTCTCTTCTGGCCAGCCCAGGGTTGCGAAAGGCCAAAGCGCCGAGGAAAACCAGGTTTCCAGCACATCATCGTCTTCGGTCAGCACTAAGTTGGCGGCTAAGCCGTACTTGCTGCGCGCGGTGGCCTCATCTTCGGCGACGTAGACGTTACCGGCCTCATCGTAAAATGCGGGTACACGATGCCCCCACCATTGCTGGCGGCTGATGCACCAGTCTTTAATGTCTCGCATCCAGGCGAAGTAGGTGTTTTCGTATTGCTTGGGCACAAACTGAATATCGCCGTTCTCGACGGCTGCGATGGCAGGTTCAGCCAAGGGAGCAATTTTCACAAACCACTGGTCTGTGAGCAGGGGCTCAATGATGGCATTCGAGCGATCGCCTCGAGGAACCATGAGTTTGTGATCCTTAATCTCATCAATCAGCCCGAGGGCATCAAGGTCTTTGACGATTTGCTTGCGGGCAACGGTTCGGTCCATGCCCTGATAGGCCTCAGGGGCCGCCTCGTTAATCGCGGCCTCGGCTGTAAAAATATTGATCAGCGGAAGGCTGTGGCGGGCACCCATCTCGTTGTCGTTGAAGTCGTGGGCGGGCGTGATCTTGACGCAGCCGGTGCCGAATTCGCGGTCGACGTAGTCGTCGGCAATTACTGGAATTTCTCGACCAACCAAGGGCAGCATGATGTGCTCGCCTACAAGGTGGGCATACCGCTCATCCTCTGGGTGTACGGCGACCGCTGTATCGCCGAGCATGGTTTCGGGCCGGGTGGTCGCGACCACCAGGTAGTCTTTGTTATCCAGGGTCATCGCGCCGTTGGCGAGGGGATAACGAAAGTGCCATAGGTGGCCCTGTTCCTCATTGTTTTCCACTTCCAGATCGGAAATCGCGGTGCCCAGCGCCGGATCCCAGTTGACCAATCGCTTGCCGCGATAAATCAAACCCTCATCGAATAGTCGAATGAATACCTGCTGCACGGCGTTCGCGTAGCCGTCATCCATGGTGAAGCGCTCACGGGACCAGTCGATGCTGGCGCCCATGCGGCGGATCTGTTTTGAAATGGTTCCGCCGGATTCTTCCTTCCAAGCCCAGACCCGGCCGATGAATTTGTCTCGCCCCAGAGCGTGCCGATTAAGGTTTTCGTCAGCCAGTTGGCGCTCCACCAGCATTTGTGTCGCGATACCCGCATGGTCGGTGCCCATCTGCCAAAGCGTGCTGGCTCCCTGCATGCGCTGATAGCGAATCAACGTATCCATTAAGGTCTGGTTAAACGCATGTCCCATGTGCAGCGTACCCGTCACGTTGGGAGGCGGAATCAAGATGCAGTAACCATTCCCCGCGTCGCTGGCTTTGAAAAAGGCCTCTTTCTCCCAGTGCGCGTAGAGGCTCTGTTCGATGGCTTCAGGATTAAAAGTGTTGTCCATGGTGACTCTGATAATGCGTAAGGGTAGTGCCGGGCGTTGGCGGCAGCGCTATTTGTCCCAATCTTCCAGGGCGTGGTGATGCAGGGGGTAACCGCGCTGACGATAGAACTTATAGTGCTCTCGACGCAGGGTTTTACTTTCGTCGACGATGATTTCCGCGACCCGGTCAAAGCGGCCAAAGAAGCTTGGCACGTCGCTGCCTAAATTAATCAGCAGGCCGGTATCGTGGGAAGGTTCCTGCCACCCGATATGCACAGGGTGATTGCCCCGGGCTGCTGCGTGAGCTTTTGGATCTTCCTGTCCGTCTATCACCGCATGGGGCACCAATCTGTGCTTGGGGTAATCCCACATCAGTTGGTCTACGGTCTGGGCCTGAGGCTGGTCATCAACCCGGATATGCACGGGCATATTGCTACCAAGGGCCTTCAAGCAAAGCCGACAGGCGAATCGTAGGCTGGCATCCAGATCCTTGTCCGGTAGCTGGTAGAAATCGACACGCGTCATATACCGTATCGGCCCCTTAGTTGAGGCCGCTTTGGGCGACGAGGTAGGCGAACAGCTGAGCCACGGGACGCCCGCTGGAACCCTTGGCTCCCCCTTTGTGGAAGGAACTGCCGGCGATATCCATATGCGCCCATTTTTGACCTTTGACGAAGCGCGACAAGAAACAGGCGGCGGTGACGCTGCCGGCGCCGCCTCCACCGACATTCGCCATATCGGCGAAATTGGTATTTAGGCTAGCCTGATACTCATCCCACAGCGGTAGACGCCAGCTTCGGTCACCGCTGGTTTCACCGGCTGCCGTGATCGCATCCGCCAGTTCGTCATCGTTAGCGAACAGGCCGCTGGCGTGGCTACCCAAGGCCATAATGCAGGCACCGGTTAGCGTCGCAACATCGATGATGGCTTTGGGTTTGTAGGTTTGTACGTGGGTTAGCGCATCGCATAAAACCAGGCGACCCTCGGCATCGGTGTTGAGAATCTCGATGGTCTGGCCCGAAGCAGAGGTGACAATGTCGCCCGGACGAGTGGCGCGGCCGCTCGGCATGTTTTCAGCCGCTGCAACCACGGTGACCAAGTTGATGGGCAGTTGAGCGTCTATGGCTGCCTTGGTGACACCCAGTACGGCGGCAGCACCGCACATGTCGAACTTCATTTCATCCATGGCAGGTGGTGGCTTAAGGGAAATGCCGCCGGTATCAAAGGTGATGCCCTTGCCGACTAAGGCGATGGGAGCATCAGCTTTCTTACCACCGTTATAGCGCAAAATAATCATCTTGCCGGGCTGGTCGCTACCTTGAGAAACCGACATGAAGGCGCCCATACCCAGGCTGAGCATCTTCTTTTCATCGAGTGCGGTAAGAGAGACATCCTTGGATCGCGCGATCTTGCGGGCTTGGCCAAGCAGGTAGGTTGGCGTGCAAACGTTGGAAGGCTCGTTACCCAGATCCTTAGCCAAGGCCAGGCCGGCGTCGAGGGCATTACCCAGTTTGATCGCCGCGCGCAGGGCTTTTTGATCGGCTTGTCCTGCCAAAAGTCTAACGCGCTTTAACGCCACAGGCTGCTTAGGCTTACTCTTGTAGTGATTGAAACGATAGCTGGCATGGCTGAGCGCTTGCATCAGCGCCTGGGCTTTCCAAGCCGTATTGTGGCTCTTTATCTTAGTGCTCAGCAGGTGGACTGCAGCTTGCGCGATGTTCATGGCTGCAAGCTTTTGCGCCAGCAAGGTGGCGAGTTTCCGGTACTGGGTGGGACCGCATTCCTCGGCGCCACCCATAATCACGACGCGAGCCACTGGCCCATCGAGATTGACCGTCAGGGACTCGCCGATTTGATCTTTAAAGTCCGTGATGGCGCGATTCAGCGTCGCGGTATTGCCAGTTGCTTTCGCCAAACGTTTGGCGACGGCAAGGCTTGTGCCAAGGCACGGAGCGCGCAGAGCGGCAAGATCACTGTTAGCGGCGGAGTAATTCATGATGGTTGTTTTCCCGGATGGATCGATGTCAGGTTCGGTGCCTAGTGCTTCGATATGGCGTCAGCGGCACCGTTAGCAGAGCGCAAGATTACCTTGATCATGGTTGTGTATCTATTGCGTCGCAGACTTGAGGAAGAATCGAGTGATCTAAAAATGCCTGCTAGTCACGATCCGGCAGGTGTACGACAAATGTCCCACTGACCTTGTCGTGCCAAGTCTGTTTGTTGTCGCCCAGGTATAGCCAGGCGTATCCAATTCCAAAGGCCGCCATCGATAAGGGTGCAATGCACAGGCGCAGCAAGATCTGTTTCCAGCTTGGCAAGGCACCAGCCTCGTCGACGACGCGTATTTTCCAGGCTCGCATGCCAAGTGTTTCGCCCTGTTTACGCCAGAAGTAACCAAAAAACGCGATGATTTCAGCGATCAGGGTAAGCTGAAACAGAGGGCCGGTAACGACATCGCCGCTTATTGGCACCCAGATAAAGCCCGTCAAAAAAAACAGGGCCAGAATCAGCAGACTGTCATAGAGCATGGCACCCAGCCGGCGCCCCAATCCTGCGGGGTAACCCTGAATTGGGCCTGAGTTTTCCGCCTCGGTCACGGCCTAAAAAGTCGCCACATGTTCGGCAAGGCTGACCTGTCGGCCGCAGTATTCTTCTTCCGTCATGTTTTGCAGTAACGCTGTGTCTTGCGAGATACCCCAAGCACGGCGACCGTCATCCAGTCGAGCAGCAACAAAAGCCTTGGTAACCCCCTCTGGTCCATACATGACGCTGTAGCCCTCAACCTCGCCCTTGCCCTCATGACCAATTACGACCTCGCGCTTTAGCGTGGCGTCGACTTGATCCTGCAGGTCGGCGTGCTGGAAGGGTTGTGAGGGTGCTTCGCTGGAGTAGATGCCAAAGGCATGCTTGGTGATATAGCCGCCGTTCGCGGTGATCATGCCCCGTTTGCCCGGATTTTCGCGCAGCAGTTGAGCCATGCGCGCGATGGAGTGCATGACGTAATTGTTGAGCGGGCCGCCGGCAAACGTCAGCCCACCGGTAACGGTCAGTTGGCGGTTGGTATCAATGCCCAGTTCTTGGCAAGCGATCTGAACGGCGCTAGGAAAGCAGCTGTAGACATCGACCATGTCGATATCGTCGGCGGTCATACCGCTTAGCTCCAAACACTTGCCTCCGGCAAAGCGAATGGCCGGTGAGCTGTGAAAGTTGTCGCGATTGGAAAAGTAGTAATGATCTTGCGCGTCGGTGCCCGCCCAGGGATAAATCCATTTTTCTCGCGCAATGCCCAGGGCCTTGGCTTTCTCCTCAGACACTAAAATCAGTGCCGCTGCCTGATCAACCCCGTTATTGGAGTTCATCAGTTTCGGGTAGGGAAAGGATACCGGTCGGTTGGCATTGGATATGGTGCGAATTTCTTCCGCGCTCTTTGCCTCACGTATCCACGCGTTGGGGTTGCCCGCTGCGACGCTGCTAAAGCCTGCCCAAATATTCGAGATATGCTCAAGGTGGGCATCAACCGATCGACCCGCCGCATGGCGCAGGGCCACTTCCATGATGGGGTAAATCTGAATGGGTCGTCCCAGCCGTATGGCAATTTCAGCGTCGTGACGCATGTCTTTGTCCACACCAATCAGCCTGTCTGGTGTGCCGGGCAGCTCCGCCCAACCCAGATCGTGACCCGCCTTGGCGGCCTTGGCTTGGGTGTTGCCGCACTCTGCGCCGGTCAAAACAATGATGTCGTGCTGGCCTGACTGGATGTCCAGAGCGCTTTGATTCAGCACGGCCTGCACGAAATTGCCGCCGAAAGGCGACATCACCGATTCGGCGTTGGCACAGCCGATGGCCTCGGTTACCGCGCGAGCCGGATCTTGATAGGGCCAGATACCCTTGATAACCCGAACTGAGGAAGCATCAAGCAGCGCACTGGAGCCCGCGTCCTGGGCTGCTTGTTTGACTGCCTCGATCATCAGCTCGATAGGTTCTTTGGCGCTGTCAAAATCGGTAAAGCGCTGCTCAAGATGGCTCACACCGACGAGTACAGGGGTTTGCTGGGACATAATTCTCTCCAAAATTCAGGCTCGGCAGGCCAAGGACACTCTGTAATTGACCGCCATCTACGCGCACGCATCATACATCAAGCGAGGACTGTCACCGAGCTACCAGGTGTAAAGCAGCACCGGCCCCTTTGGCGTTTCAAGCTGCGCGGTAAAGGCGTTTTCACCCTCTGTGACCGGCATCGACAGCGAGAGATCGGACAGAAAATCCTGATAGGTTTCCGGCCCCGTCGCACTAATGTGAGAGGCACTAATATGAAAGGCGCTGAGTTGGCAACCGGTGGGTGTCGATAGCGCCGGATGCGGCGATTGCAGCCAGTCGATAAAAAACGGCATATGCGGGTCGGTTAAGAACAACAGCTGCCAGGCGAGCCTGATGCCATCGGGGGTGGTGCGACTCATGTCGATGATATCCCGGGTGCCAATGTTTCGCGCCGCTGCCAAGGTTTGCACGTTTGCCAATGAATCACAGGCGATTGCCCAGCTGCGAATGCCGGTGCCGCCATGATCCAGCAGCAATTGTCCTGTGGTGCCCTCAAGGTCTTGCGCCGGGTCAGGCGCGATAATTTCGAGATACTGATGGTTGTCCAGAGACAGCAGGGCATTACGGGTGCCAACCCCAGGATGGGAGCCGCCCATGACAGGCATCACCCCGGTGAGGGCGTAAATCTCGTCGATGCCTGTCTGTAGATCCGGGCAGGCATACATGATGTGGTCAAGCTGAGTCATAGGGCGTATGCGAGGCTTTGCAACACTATTGGTGCGTAAGCGTGATGCGCGCCGGTGTCTCTGGCGCGGTCAAAGCATTTAGCACATCAAAGGTCAGGGTAACTGGTGCAGAGGGGTTTGTGCCTCTCATGGTAATGCCCGTGACCGCATTTGCGGCAATCTCAATCAACCCAGTTTGACCGGTAAGCGGCGCACCAGATCGCTCTACCAACTTAAATGGCGCATCTGACACGTTGCGAATGTTCACTCGGATCGCCCAAGGCGTCCTCTCAACCGACTCGATGCTCAGCGATGCCTGAAGCAGCGCATCAAGGTGGGGCTGCCGTCCAATCAGCACATCTTTCCACCAGACAATGGTGCGGCGGGCGAACAGGGCTTCTTTCATGCCTTCTGCGGAGCTTTCTGTGGCGAGCACTAGGGTTACCGGGCGATGGCCAGGGTTATGTTCTGCGTCGGGTCTATAATCCCAAGCGATCAGCTCGTGGACGTCGGACACGCCGATTAAGGCGAGGTCATGTTTCATCGCCAGCCGGTGGGCGTTGGGGTAGTAGGCGTCACCGTTAGCGATTTCAACGCCGTGGAGCAGGCCTTCGGCGGTTGCCTCAAGGTGAAACGAATTCATGGGTGAATCTGGGCGCTCAAAGCTGGGGTGGTTCCAGAAGACAAAGGCACCTTGCTCATTGGCGGCCTGCAGCACCGCCTTGGGGTCCTTCGTGCTGGCGTGACCGAAATTGCGGATGACGTCGTAGGTTTCCGCGTCTGGGTACGGGCGCCATACGGTGCGCCCGTCTACTTCCACCGAGTGGGCACCGTTAAACATATTGCTTTGTTCGGCGGTGAAGGCGACCGCCTCCTCGCGCGTTTCGAATTCCGCCGTTGGCAGGTCATCTTCAGCGGTGGCGAGTTTCACTAAGGGGTTGGCATCTTGCACAAAAACCGCATTGATGTGTCCTGGGGCATCAACCCGGGTGATTTCAACGCCGGGTATGACGATCAGCGGATGACCGCTGGCGGCTCGACGGGCTTCTTCAAAGGCGCGATTGCGGTCAGGGTTTGGGATGTCCGCAAGGTGCGGCTGAAACTCCAAATGTTCCGTAATGGCCATACCGTGAAGGCCATCACGCAGCGCTTCCGAGACTCTGACCGTTGGCCACACGTGGCCGTCTGAAAAGACGCTGTGCGTATGCAGATCGAGCACCAAGGTTTGGTAATCGGCTGTGTCGGGAAATTCAATATGCCGCTCAGGATTGGACTCGCCGCTGGCGGGGCCGTGGGCGAGGGCGCCCTGAGCCGACAGCAAAATCAGCGCGGCAGTAAATACGAGCTGTTGCGCAATCGTTCTTTTGTGTGAGTGCTTCATTGGTGGTTGAGACGTCAAGGCACCACTCCTGGTTGTTGGGTTGGACGGATTTAGCTATGCAATTGTTTCACTGGTGCTAAACAGCTCATTCAAGTGAGCAGAATCCAGGGGTTGGGTCAGCTTTGATACGACGACCGTGGCAATTATCGAGACGATCTCCCCCATGACCGCGCAGGAGTAGGGGTTTGGACCTTCGCCGCGCAGCCAGGTGACAGCACCCTCCAGACCAATACCAGTAAACCAGGCCGGCTCCAAGATCTGCGAGTGCAGTACGATGAACACACCGAATCCACTAAGCAGGCCCGCGTAGGCGCCGTTCAGCGTCACCCCAGACCACAGCGCCCCAAGCACCAGTGGTCCAGCGAAGGCCGCCATCATGCCGCCAACGCCAATCCAAACCACCAGGGACACGTTCACATCCATTAGCGACCAAGCCATGACCATACAAATTAACAGCACGGCTACCGTCGACCAGCGGCTAATCAACAGCACTCGTCGGTCTAGCTGCTCTTGGGGTAGATCTGGGTGCAGCTTCGGTGCCAGCGTTCGCCGATACAGATCGTTAGCGATGATCTGCGACGAAGAGACCACCAAGCCGTCGGCTGTACTCATGACTGCAGAAAGCACGCCGACGCCAATCAGCGCAGCAAGCCAGGTGGGAAAAAGTTCGATAAACAGTAAGGGCAGGGCTTGGTTTGGGTTGGCACCGGATGCATACAGAGCATCGCCAAAATAGACGCGAGCGAGCAGACCGCCAAGGCCCAGTAAGCCAAGGGTTAGACCAAAGACTGCTGCCAGCTTAACGAACTGTAGCCGCGAACTGCCTGTATCCAGTGCCCACAGCTTGTTGCCAAGGTGCGGCAGCAGACCCAAGGGCATATGCGCGAAGGCGATCACGAAGATTGACCACCAGGAATGAAAAAGCGGCGTGTTGGGGTTGGTCGCAGAGACCAGGTCCCCGTCCTGGGTTGCCAAATTATCGACCAGGCCAGAAAACCCGCCTTCGATACCCCAGCCAAGAGCGGTGAGCACAATGACCAAGATCGCCAGCAACAGCATCATGAAACCCTGAACGCCGTCCGTGAGGATGTCAGCGTGAGCACCGCCCAGCACCACATAGATCAGCAGAATAAGGGTGGTAATGCCAAGGGCCCACGCAGAGTCGAGGCCGAGCATGATTTCAAACATCACAATACCCGACACCAGTTGGCCCGCCAGGTAAAAGAACAAGACGAGGGAAATCAGCGAGACCAGCAGCCGCATGGTGTCAGACTGATACCGATCGCCCAGGTACTCGGGAATAGAGCGATTGCCAAAGCGGTTGCCAGAAGTGGCAACCAGGCGCATAGAAATTAAAATGCCGACATAGACCCCAACCGGATACAAAAAGTGCATCCAAAGGGTAGAAATGCCCCACTCATAGGACATGGCCGGGCTGCCCAAAAAGGTCGCACCGCTGGCGGTGGACGCCGCAAAGGCGAGGGCGAGAAAAAACGGTCCGTAAGCACCGCGCGCCGTTGCAAAATCATCCGCATGCTTGATTTGGCGTTGGGCATAAACCCCAATGCCAACCATCAAACTCATGTAGCCAAACAAGAAAATCCAGGACCAAGTCACAAGGCTCATAAAGCGCTCCCTCTCCGGACGCAACGTTAACCTGAAATGGCAGAGGTTTGTGCAGTGGGCGAGCTTTTTTTGCAGATCGCGACTGTTTCGCAGGAAGAGCATTGATGGTCGCTCAGCTGTTGATCGAACCGGCAGAAAGTGAGCGAATGAATGTCCTTTTGTTTGCGCCGAGTGGACAACAACAATGCACCGCGAGAACCTAAAAACGATCGACTATCGCCGTGAATTTGGCCTTAAGACCGTCAAAATGTGGCGGCTTTCCTGTCAGCGTGCATTGGGACTACAGGAACATAACCGCTGGGACGAGCTAAGCGACCAGTTGGCGTACTTTCAAGATCTTGATCCGGCGCTGTCGCGGGTAACCGTGGATGTGCGTACCACCCAGGTTGTTGGGCTGCTGACCTTGTCAGGCGAAAAGCTCGATCATCTATTTGTACACGTCGATTACCAACGAGCGGGTATTGGCAAAACGCTGCTAGACGAAGCGAAAGCCCGAAGCCCTGCAGGGCTGACGCTGTATACATTCCAACGCAACGTCGGCGCGCAACAATTTCATCTGTCTCAGGGTTTTGTTGAGACCGAGCGTGGGTTCGCCAGCTTTGACGGAAACCCGTGGGCGCAGTCGAAGAGCGATTTGGCGGACATTAGATATGAGTGGCGGCCGTAGCCGCGTTAACCCTCTGCCTGATCCCTAACTTCTTTACCTACCGCCTTGATCTTGTCGAATTCGGCCCGCCGCTGAGCCAGCTCCTCATCGGACAGTTTTGCGATGCTGTAGAAGTCGGCCTTCCACTGCGTGTCTGGTGACCACTGCTGGGGCGATGTCACCGTGGTCCGTGCCGCACTGGCTGTGTCTAATGCTTGGAGTGCCAGCGTTAGCGTTTGCCGCTGTGATGCCATGTCGTGTGGTTTGCCAGCGGCATTGCCCAGCGGAAAATCGCTGAACACGAAGCGGGGCACACCGCAGTGTTCGACAATGTCTTTGGCGCAGCCCATGACCACGGTGGGTATGCCGTGGGCCTCCAGGTGTCGTGCGGCCAAACTGACCGACTGGTGACAGACGGGTCAGTTGGCGACCATTATCGCTAAATCGACTTCGTCCTTTTGCAGCATGGCCAGCAGGTCGACGCAGTCTTGATTGAGCGTGGTGGCTTGGCTGCGGTTGGTGGGCAGACCATAGAAGCGTGGTGACAGCTCACCGACATGTCCATCGGCCTTCGCGCTGCGCAGTGCTGTAAGTGGAAAGTAGCTGGCAATGTCATCCGCGGTGGTGTAGTCACGGTCATAGCTAACGTGGGAAATGCCCAGAAAGTCATCACGCGTGGCATCACCGGCGTAGACCCGATAGAACTTAGCGGCGGCGTTGTACGGTGCTCCCGGGCCTTGATCCCCGGCGTCGGCTTTTAAGGGCGCAGCCGTGGTCACAAGCCCGATGCGGCTCTGGGTCACCGGCTTTTTCAGGGCTTGGAAGGGCACGGATTCATGGTATGCCCACTGGTACGGGTTGTTGTAGCCAAGCGCCAAATAGTAATCGCGCATGCGCTGCATATAGCCCACGGGCGTTGAGGTCTGGGTTTGGTTCATCTACAGAACATCCCAGGTGGCTTATACCGGCGCGAGTCGCGGCAGCCGAGGCTCTCGAGCAGCGGGTAGGCTGTCGTCGAGATCGGTAATCAAATCTGCCTTTAGCGCCTGACAGGCCGGGTCTTCCCAGCGGTTTACCAGCGAGCCGGGGTCTTCGGCGAGGTTATACAGCTCACCCTCTGTGCCTTCGTACAGTGAGCTTTTGCCGTAGCGGGTGCAGACCCATTGATCGCGGTAGATGCTCTGCAGATTTAGGCTCACCGGGCCGTGCTCGCTTTCCCACTCCGTTAGCACACGTTCGCGCTGTTGGGTTTGCGCCTGAGTCTCCGAAACGGGGAGGGGCGCACCTTCGACCCATTCCGGCTCTGGGATGCCGGCAATTTGGCAAAAGGTTTGCGCCAGATCCACATGGCCGACCGGTGCACTAACCTCGGCCGCTTCGATGTTGGCATCGGGCGCGGGTCGCCAGATTAGTGGCAGGCGCATCAGCGAATCGACATGGTATGCGCCTTTGAATAGCAGGCCGTAATCGCCCTGCAGTTCGCCGTGGTCGGTGGTGAAGACGATATCGGTCTGGGCATCCCAGCCCCGTGTGCGCAAATAGTCGAAGACCCGTCCACAAGCCTCGTCGATGAGTTCGTTTTCGATATGCGTATAGGCGTTGATCTCGCGGATTTGATCCGCAGTCATATCGCAGGGCCTAAAGCCCCGCGGCGATTCTAGGTTGGCCCACAGACTGCCATCAAAGTAGCCGAGCCAATGCTTGGGTTTGTCCTTGAGCATGTCGGCGGCTTTCTCGGCGCTGCCAGGGTATAGCTCGGGCAGCGGCACATCGCGCCAATTCAAACGCTGCTTTTCTGACGCGGGCGGATCCCATGGGTGGTGAGGATCGGGAAAGCTCATCCACACGAACCAGTCTTCATCGTCAGACAAAGTGTCCAGCCAGGCCATGGTGCGCTGAGCGACCCAGTCGGTGTGGTAAAGCTCCTTGGGAATATCGGTTGGCCACACCTGCACAGCGCCGGTGTCGCCATTGGCGGCCATGTTTTGTTGACCTTTGTCGGTGACGGCTCGGTAGCGGCGTGCGTCGATGTCTGGATGATGCCCCGCCAGCCACAAATCGTAATGGGAATGCTGCATGCCAAAGTGGTTGGCCAACTCCATATGCTCAAAGCCGCGGTGCGGGCCGGTTTCGCCCATAGCCGCCATGCGGTTTTCGTAAAAATCCTCACCGGAACCCAGCCAGGGCTCGAAGTGTGCCTTGCCTAAAATTGCGGTGCGATAGTCATGCTGCTGCAGCCAATGTGCAATGGTGGGGGTGTCTTCAGGCAGGCTGACACCGTTCATCCACACGCCGTGGCTGGCCACATGCTGGTCGGTCATGATGGTGGCCCTAGCGGGCATGCAGATTACGTTTTGGTTATGGGCGCGGCGATAGTTAATGCCGTTGGCGGCCAGCGCATCAATGGCTGGTGTGCGCGCCACGTTGCCGCCGTTGCAGCCCAGTGCGTCATAGCGCATCTGATCCGTGGTGATGAAGAGGATTTTTCTGCCCATCTAACTTCCTTGCGCGTTTTTGTTGTTGAGGGGTGGCTACGCGCTTAGATCTTTGCCCAAGGTTTTGGCATCCGCTTCGTAATTGGCGTAGCTGTCTTTGAGCGTTGCTGAATTCAAAATAACCTCTGCGCAGAGTTTGTCGGTTTCTGCGTCAATCACGCGGGTCATGATCCAATTCGATTCCGTGCGCCGACTCTCGCTCAGCGCAATGATCTCGCGTTCAAGCTTGTAAGGCTGATCCACGAATAGGGGTCCGTTAATCATCTTGATTTCTTGCGCAGCAAACAGACCAATGGCCGGGCCCTTGGTGCGAAAACCAGATTGCCCGCTGGTGTATTGGGTGAGTACGCTGATCATCTCCAGCGGTATGACCGCTCGCCCCCAAGGATTGTCGTCGGTGTAGTGGGGGTGCTGTTCTGTGATCTTGTTGAGCTTCTCTTTGAGGCTGAACGGGTACATTGCCCCCATGTTTTGATCCATGGCCATTTGCGCAGATTCCGGGTTGCCTGCACCCATCTGACCGACGCTGAGTTCGCTGAGAATAACCAGCTGTTCTGCCGGGCGCAGTTTGGCGCGCCGCATGTCTAGCTCGGTCTCGCCGTATTCGGGGCCGAGGGAGGCTGTGCCGGTTAAGACTGGCGTGCCATCGCGTTTTTCGGCGTTGATGCGAGCAACGCCTGACCCTTCAACCTGCTCCACCATCACGCGCACTTCTTCGCCTTCTACCACCATGGTTTGGTAGTGGGCGCTGATGCAGCCGCGTTCAAACCATGCATCGCCAAAGACTTCGTGGAGCATCGGCACGAACTGGCTGAAGTGGGTGGGACCTTCGATGGGGGCGCCTGCAAAGCCGAGATCCTCAGCCATCTTGTCGTCATGAATCGACAGGTGACCGTCGTATTCTTGATTACCCAGCATTTGTCGCGGTCTGCGGAACTCACCGACCAGTGTGTTTGATGCGCTCATAGTTTTACTCCCCGTGTGCTTTTTCCGACGAAAAAGGTAGCAGAAGACTGCGGCAAAATCTGGTTGCTTGCCATTGCCCAGAAATTTAGGGCGGCCTATAGTTGTGCAGTAACTTGTACAAAAGGGTCTGCAATGAAAATTGTGTCATTCAGCGAAGCAAGAAATAGCTTGAAAGCCGTCTTAGATAGGGTGGTCAGCGACGCGGACACCACGATTATCACGCGGCGAGACTCCGAAAACGCGGTGGTAATGTCTCTCGATTACTACAACGGTCTTATGGAAACCGTGCACTTGCTGCGCTCGCCAAAGAATGTTGAGCATCTGGGGCGTTCTATTGAACAATACCGCTCCGGTGACATGGTCGCCCATGAGTTGGTGAATGACTGAAAACCCAAAGCGGTTGGTCTGGACTGCGGAGGCTTGGGCGGATTATCTCTATTGGCAAACTCAGGATAAAAAGACGCTGAAGCGCATAAATCGGCTTATCGCTGATACACAGCGCTCACCCTTTACGGGTATTGCGAAACCAGAGCCGCTGAAAGAGAACTTATCCGGGTTTTGGTCACGACGAATCGATGACACCAATCGGCTGGTTTATGCGGTCGACGTTGACACCATTTGCATCATTTCATGTCGCTACCACTATTGAGGCGGTGCTGAAGTCGGGGCTGATCTTGCGATTCAAACGAATGGTTAGATTGGCACAGAACAGGCACCTGTGTTGATATACACGCCCGGTTAGGAGAGGAAATTCGCCATGGTCTACGCCCACCGCGCTGATATTTACGACGCCGATACGCATATGATGGAGCCACCGACTTGGCTGGCAGAGTTTGCCGATGCCAAGATGCGACCGCATCTAACGCCCTTTGGGCAAAGCAAACCCGCGGCGATTGAGCAAGCTGAGCAGGCGCTGGCAGGCTTTGCCAAGCGTCAGCAAAACCCAGATTTAGCGGCAGAAATCGAAGCGTCCTTTATGGCGATGAAGCACAAGGGCTTTCAGGGCCTGGGTGCTTGGGATCGGGACGAGCGGGTTCGGGTGAATGACTTGCTAGGTTTTAATGCGCATATCGTGTTCCCCACGGCTGCCTTTGATCAGGTGCAGGGTGCGCGAGACCCAGAAATTTTTGCTGGTTCGGTGCAGGCGCTCAATCGCGGTCTCGCCAGCTTTTGCGCCACCGATGCCCGCATGCATCCGGCCGCCTACATTCCGTTTCGACATGGGCCTGAGTTGGCCATGACCTACCTTGATGCGGCCATCGCCCAGGACTTTACCGTGGTCATGATCGACACCATTGCGCCTCAGGGGGCCAAGGCATTTACGCACCCCGACTTTGACCCGATATGGGCAAAGATTCAGGACGCGGACATGGCCATTACCATTCATGTCGGCACCGATGGCGGCTGGGATCCGGTGCCTTTATCGCTTTACAACAATGGCGGCAGTGTGCATGAGCATGCCGAGGGCGATGCACCACGTGACGCCATTGCTTACATGGGTATTCAATACAATGCCGAGCTGTTCCTGGCGGCGATGATTTTTGACGGAGTATTTCACCGTTTTCCTGGGCTACGCGTTGCCGTGGTTGAACTGGGTGCCTCGTGGATCGTGTCTTGGATGAAGCATTTAGATCAGGCTTTCCGAGCCTTTCGCCGACTGCAGGATCTGTCGCAAGTCAACATGCAGCCATCGGAATATGTGCAAAAGCATATTAAGGTGACACCATTCGCCGGCGAGGATATTGGCTGGTTGCTCAGCACTGATGCACAAGATCTGCTGCTGTTCGCCTCAGACTATCCGCATCATGAAGGCACCGACGATCCAATTGCGCGGTTCGAAAAAACCATGGACGGGGTGAGCGAGCTTGCCAAACAAAAATTCTATACAGAGAACTTTCGGGCGCTGTTGGGCAGTCGTCTAACAACCTGATCTCGAAAAACCCAGAACAAATACAACAATCGCAGAAATCAACGAGGAGAGAACAAAGGTGCAGGATATTTATATTGTCGAAGCGGCGCGCAGCCCAATTGGTAAGCGTGGCAAGGGCTTGGCTGGCCTGATGCCCGCAGATTTGCTGGGCAAGGTGCAGCGTGGGGCGCTAGAGCGTGCGGGTCTTGACCCTGCCAACGTGGGGCAAGTGATCGGTGGCTGCGTGTCACAGGTCAACCAGCAGTCGTTCAATATTGCCCGCATTGCTTGGTTGTCTCAGGGCTTCCCCGAAGAAGTGGCCGCTACCACGGTGGATTCTCAGTGCGGCTCCAGTCAGCAAGCGACGTCCATGGGTGCGGCCATGATCGGATCCGGCATGGAAGATGTTGTTATGGCCTGTGGCGTCGAGATGATGTCGGTCATACCGCTAGGCTCCAACATGGCCGGTGGTGTGCCCATGGGCGAGAGCTATATGCAGCACTACCAGCCCACTAGCCAGTTTCAGGGCGCGGCGATGATCGCCGAGGAATATCAGATTACCCGACAAGACACCGATGCCTTTGGTATGTCTAGCCAAGAAAAGGCCATTGCTGCTTGGGAAGAGGGCCGCTTTGATCGTGAAATCGTGCCGGTAGAAGCGCCAGTGCTCGATAAAGAAGGCAACCCAACGGGCGACGTGCACATGGTAACCAAGGACGAGGGTTTGCGGGCCACGGATGTGGCGTCGCTTGGCGCGCTGCAGGCTGTGCCCGGCCAGGAAATTCACACGGCAGGTTCCAGTTCGCAGGTATCTGACGGAGCAGCTGTGGTCATTCTTGCCAGCGCCGCCGGGGTCGAGAAGTATGGCCTTAAGCCCCGGGCAAAAATCCGCGCGACAACCCTGGTTGGCTGCGATCCGGTTACGATGTTGAAGGGACCGATTCCTGCAACCAAAAAAGTTTTGGATCAAACCGGCCTGAGCATCGACGACATCGACACCTTTGAAGTCAATGAAGCGTTCGCTTCGGTGGTGCTGGCCTGGCAAAAGGCCGTGGGAGCAGATGCGGCCAAGGTGAACCCCAACGGCGGAGCCATTGCGCTAGGTCACCCAACGGGTTCAACCGGTGCACGCCTGATTACCACTGCCCTGCATGAGCTGGAGCGTACCAACGGTCGCTATGGCCTGATCGCCATGTGCTGTGGCGGCGGTCTGGGTACGGGTACCGTTATCGAACGGCTCTAGCGCGTACTACGCCTTTTCGCGTTTTAGGATTGAGTGTCTAAGTGGCGCAGATGATCGTCAGCTGCGCCTTTTTTATGGGCGTCGTTGCCTGGATTTCCTACGTCAAAACCCGGGGTGAAGTCGCCACCAAGGATGGCTACTTTCTCGCTGGGCGCGGTCTGACAGCGGTCTTCATTGCCGGTTCGATGTTACTCACAAACCTTTCTGCAGAGCAGTTGATTGGTCTGAACGGCTCCGCCTACGGCTTCAATCTCAGCAGTATGGGTTGGGAGGTCACCGCCGCTGTGGCCACAGTCTTTATGGCGTTTTTGTTTTTGCCGCGCTATCTGGCCGGTGCATTTTCAACCTTGCCGGAATTTCTCAATGACCGCTTCGATGGCACCGTGCGGGCCCTCTCGGCGGTGCTGTTCATGGTGGGCTACGGCCTGATTACCATTCCTTCCGTGCTGTACGCGGGCTCCATCGCCGTGCTGCAGCTATTCGATGTGCCCGCACTGTTGGGGTTGTCCTACGCCCAGTCGTTGGTGGTGACCATCGTGGGTATTGGCGCCATCGGGGCGGTTTACGCGGTCTTTGGCGGGCTTAGAGCGGTGGCGGTGTCGGATACTTTGAATGGCATTGGCCTGCTGATCGTGGGCTTGGCGGTGCCCATTTTGGGCTTGATCGCCCTGGGTGATGGCAGTTTGGGGGCAGGCCTGCACACTATTGCCAATACCGAAACTCAGAAACTCAACGCCATTGGCGGTCCGACAGATCCCACGCCGTTTGCCACCTTGTTTACCGGCATGGTCTTCGCCAATTTATTTTATTGGTGCACCAATCAATACGTTATTCAGCGCACGCTGGCGGCGAAAAGTTTGGCCGAGGGGCAAAAGGGCGTGCTGTATTCAGGGTTTTTCAAAGTCCTGGTGCCGTTCTTGATGATGTTGCCTGGTGTGATCGCCTTTCATCTCTATGGTGGCCCCGACCAACCCGGGGGTTTGGCATCCATTGATTTGGCTTACCCGCGGCTGATTGCCGATGTGTTGCCGAGCTACGCCATGGGCTTTTTCCTTGCGGTGCTGCTCGGCGCGGTTTTTTCATCCTTTAACTCGCTGCTTAACAGCGCAGCGACACTCTTCTGCCTAGATGTGTACCTGCCGTACCGGCAGCGCAAGGGCAAGGCCGCGCTCAACGACACTGCACTGCTGCGCGTGGCGCGTCGGGTCAGCGTGGTGATTGCGCTATTTTCTTTCGTGGTGGCACCCTTGCTGCAGTTTGCACCAGACGGCTTGTGGCAGGTGATTCGTGTCTTTACAGGTTTTTACAATATTCCGATTATCGCCATTGTCATTGTCGGGCTGTTCAGCCTGCGCGTGCCTGCCTTGGGGCCCAAGGTGGTCATCGGCTTTCATCTGATCGCCTACGGTCTGCTGCAGTTTGTGTTTAAAGACGCCGTCGATGTGCACTTTCTGCATCTGTACGCGATCTTGTTTGTGGTCGAGGTGGGCATACTGTTGGCGACGGGGTATTTCTTGCCGCGGCGCGAAGCCTGGCGGTACTCCAGCAGTCATCGGGTGCCTATCGAGCCATGGCGTTTTCGTATTCCCTGCGCAGCCACGCTGTTGTCTTGCGTGGTCGCGCTATACTTACTCTTCTCACCCGTTGGGTTGGTTGGTGGTTTGAGCGACAGTTTTTGGCCGCTAATCCTGCTGCTGGTCGTCGGTAATAGCGTGCTGTGGGCATGGTACGCGCTGGGTGGGCATGAGCGTTTTGCGAGTAAGTAAAAGCGAATAGAGCAATGGTTGAGCAATAGGTGGGCAATAGGTGAGCAAGAGTTGAGCAGAAACAGATGAGCAAGATGCGATTGCGCGGTTTTGAGAATGCACCCGGTCAGCGCCATGTATCGGAGGATGATCGCTACCTGTATCGACGTGAAGAGCCGAAGTTTCGTTTGGTGGTGATCGGCACTGGCACCATGGGACAAGAGCATATGCGCGTCGCAGCCTTGCTCGGACGTGCTCGCATACACGGTATTTACGACAGTCAGACATTGAGCATGGACGTGGCGGAAGCAAACTTTCGTGCTCTGCAGTCGCAGCCACTGGTGCGTTATGACGATTTGGCTTCGGCCTGTCATGACCCCGCGGCGGACGCCTTGCTGATTTGCACGCCAAACTACAGTCACTTTAAGGTGCTGCAAACGGCGCTGCAGTCGAATAAACCGATTTTTCTTGAAAAGCCCATGGCGACAACGCTGCAGGATGCGGCAGCGATCGTGCGTGCTAACGAGGCGTATGGGTCCTTTATCCAGATAGGCCTGCAGTATCGCTTCAAGCCCCAGTATCAAGAGGCATTTCGCGCAACTCTAGATCAGCGTGCACTCGGAGAGATAAAAACTGTCAGCGTCAGCGAGTATCGACCGCCGTTTCTAGACAAGGTGGATCAGTGGAACAAGTTTGAGCGCCTCAGTGGCGGTACCCTCGTGGAAAAGTGCTGCCATTACTTCGATCTGATCAATTTAATGGCCAAGGCGCGTCCTCAGCGCGTGTACGCCAGTGGCGGTCAGGCCGTGAACTTTCTCGACTTCGAGCGCAAAGGGGTGAAATCGGATATCGATGACCATGCCTTTGTCGCCATTGACTATGCCAATGCCGTTCGGGCGAGCTTTACGCTTAATATGTTTTGCCCGGATTTTGCCGAGGAACTTGTCGTGGTGGGGGATGCTGGTCGCCTGAAAGCTGAGGAGTACCATGACATTCATCGGAGCGGGTCCGCGAGCGCCAGTCTGACGTTGCGTCTCGGCGAAAACGGTGTGTCTAAGACAACGGATCTGACTTACCCACGCGCGATCGAACAAAGCGGCCATCATGGATCAACCTATTTTGAGCATATCGCCCTAATGGATCGACTAGAGGGCAAGGCTGTGGACAGTGCAACGCCGCTACAGGGTATGTGGGCCATGGTAGTGGCCAGCGCAGCCCAACAATCCCTGGCTACGGGTCAGCCCGTCGATGTGGATACATTTATCGCCGACAACGATCTTGCTTCGTTACTGAATCAGTAGTCGTGGTGTCAAAACCGCGACGCAGCAAAGAAAGGAAAGAACACGCTTATGCAATCTATTGCCGTTGGTGATCAATCCATGCCCGCTGTGGGTTTGGGTTTATGGAAAATCGATCCCGCAAACGTCGCCCAAGCCGTCTATGACGCCATTGAATCGGGTTATCGTCATCTCGACAGCGCTGCCGACTACGGCAATGAAGCCCAGGTAGGCGAGGGTATCGCGAAAGCAATTGCCGACGGACTGTGCACCCGGGAGGAACTTTGGGTGACGTCGAAGCTTTGGAATACCTATCACCGACCAGAGCATGTCGCCGCGGCCTGTAAAAAGTCCCTAGACGACTTGGGGCTTGAGTATTTTGATCTTTACCTTGTGCACTTTCCGATCGCGCTCAAGTACGTGGACTTCGCCGATCGTTACCCGCCTGAATGGCTTTATGACCTTAGTGCCGCGGAACCCCGTATGGCAAGCGATGCGGTTCCGTTGAGTGATACCTGGGGGGCCATGGAGGGCTTGGTCGAGCAGGGCCTCGCCAGACAGATCGGCGTGTGCAACTACAATACCGGCCTGCTACACGACCTGATGAGCTATGCGCGAATCAGGCCCGCCATGCTGCAAATAGAGTCTCATCCCTATTTGACCCAAGATGCCCTGATTCGTACTGCGCAAGATTACGGTATGGCAGTGACAGCCTTCTCACCCCTGGGCGCGTCGTCCTATCTCGAACTCGACATGGCCACCCAGCAAGAATCTGTGCTGGGTGAACGCGTGATTGCGGACATTGCGCAGGAGTATGGTGTGAGCGTTGCTCAAGTGGTGTTGCGCTGGGGCCTACAGCGCAATACCGCGGTCATTCCTAAGACCGGTAAGCCTGAGCGGTTAAAGGAAAACTTAGATCTGTCGAACTTCGCGCTTTCTGACGCCCATATGACGGCGATTTCTGCATTGAATAAAAACCGGCGCTTTAACGATCCGGGTGTCTTTTGCGCCGATGCATTCAACACCTTTCACGCCATTTACGATTGATGTCAGCCATTACGCTAACCGATATGTCCGGTGAATCGGTGCCCGTTACCGGGGCATTTCCAATGCTTTATAACGCGTCAGGCACGATGGATCTGGAAGCCAGCGAGGCGTGGGTCAGCGCGCATGTCGAGGCGGTTCAAAGCACTCTCGCCCAATGCGGGGCCATAGTTTTTCGTGGCTTTGGGCTTGCCAGCGATGCGGACTTTGACCGGTTTATTCAGGCATTTAGCTGGCCGAACTTTACCTACGCCGAATCCCTGTCCAATGCCGTGCGACGCAATCGCACGCCTCGGGTGTTTACGGCCAATGAAGCACCACCCGACGTGCAAATTTACCTGCACCATGAAATGGCACAGACCCCGGTATATCCCTCGCGTCTGTTTTTCTTCTGCGAACAGCCTGCTAACGGTGGTGGGGCCACGCCCATCTGCCGCTCGGACTGGTTGCTAGAGCGTCTGCACAAGGTCGTCCCGAACTTCGTTGACGATTGCGCGAATAAAGGCGTGCGCTATTCGCAAACCATGCCGGCACAGGATGATCTTGCCTCAGGCCAGGGGCGGAGCTGGCGCAGCACACTCAGTGCTGACGATAAGACAGCTGCAGAAACGAAACTGGCGCAGCTAGGCTACACATGGCGCTGGCAGGCGGACGATGCCTTGAGTGTGACGACACCGATCCTGCCGGCAGTTCGCGAGCTGGCCGACGGTAGCCGTTCTTTTTTTAACCAGCTCATCGCGGCTTTTTTCGGCTGGCAGGACTCGCGTAATGACGGACGCCGGGCCATTACGCTGGGAGACGGTTCCGCCCTGGATGCCGTTGCCATGCAGTCGGCGGTCGCCCTCGCTGAGGAACTCACGGTGGATCTGCAGTGGCAGCTCGGTGATGTGGCATTGGTAGACAACTTACGGGTGATGCATGGCCGCCGACCCTTTCAGGGTGAAAGAAAGGTTTTGGCATCACTGGTAGCTTGATCGAATGACTTGAAAAGTGGATAGGAGACATCAACGTATGCAAACAAAAACAACAGCGCTGATCAGCGGCATCCTTCTTGCGGTGACGCTTGCCGCTTTGCGGCCTGCAGTTGCCGAAGAGCTGCAAACACAGAATGGTGAGGCCGCTGCGACGGACGCCAGCGTGCAGCTTTACGTCTTTAACTGCGGAGATTTTCGTTTCCCCTCCGTAGAGAATTTCAGTATTGGCGACGACGAAACCACCGTCCGTGAATTGGTCGTGCCTTGCTACATCATCGACCACCCAAGGGGAACGCTACTGTGGGACGGCGGGCTGCCGGCCGCTACCGCCAACATTTCTGGCTGGCAGAGAGACCCGGAGACCGGTGTTCAGGTGCGCATGCAGCAAACGCTGCAATCGCAGTTGCTCGACATGGATCTGGGCTTTGACCTAACCAGTATTAATTTGGCGGCTTTTTCGCATATCCACTACGACCATGTAGGGGTTGCCAATGAGCTGACGAACGCGAAGTGGTTAGTGCAGCGAGGTGACTACGAAGTGGTCGCGAAGGGTGGGACGGTGCCCGCCTATGATCCCGCGCTTTTGGCGGAAATTAAGAAGCGACCGACACAGGTACTTGACGGGGACTACGACGTATTTGGCGATGGCAAAGTGCGGCTGATTTCGGCAACCGGACACACGCCGGGCCATCAGGTGCTCTATGTCGAGCTTGCGGACTTTGGACCGTTGATGCTGTCCGGGGACCTATACCATTTTCGTCTCAGCCGGGATCAGCGTCGGGTACCGATGTTTAATGTTGATAAGAATCAGACCCTGGAGGCCATGGACAAAGTTGAGGCATTGGTCGCTGAGACTGGGGCGACCTTTTGGATCGAGCATGATGCTGCTTTGTTTGAAACCCTGAAGCTTGCACCAAACTTTTATCGGTAAGCGTTTAGCCAATCGTCAGGCGATTGGCTTTTCGCTCGATAACCCATTTGATCGGGGCGCTTAAAAGCCCAGTACCGTTGGCCGAGGCGAGCATGGCTATGATTTGGTTTTGCTCCGCTTCATGGAGGTTTTGGAAGTAGCGCTGACTACGCTGGGCAATCCAAACATGGTGCAAGTTAGCGCGATGCTCTTGGCGACGGCCGTCAAACGTGACTTCGGCAGGCCCTAGAGCTGGCTGATCCGTCTGCGTGTCGAGGGGATGACCGGAAGACGGATTTTCGCTGTCTATGGTTTGCTGAAAAGCAAGACTGCTCAGGACGAACGTTTCGCCATATCGATCGAGTAAGTGACGCAGAAAGGCCAGTGCCGTATCGGGTACCTCGTCGTCTGCGGGATAGGCAACAGGGTAATCGTGGAATTCCGGCGACTGAACCTCCGGTGTGAGCATATGCTCTACCCAGCGAAACACGCGGGGCGCGTGTTGTTGCATAAAGCTGAGCCCCGCAGGGTCGCGCCCCAAGTGCGCGTGCATGGCTCCCATAACCGCATAGTCCGCAGCGCTGGGGTGTCCTCCCAAAAAGTAGGGGTGATGCTGCAGATGGTTCTCGAATAGCTGCAAAACGGCAAGGTATCGCTGGTTTAAATCTGCTCGCAAGGACTCGCTGGTGGCCGGCAGTCCATAGCTCATCATCCTATCCGCAATCAGGCTGCCGTATTTTTGTAGTTCTTCGTTACTGCCCTGGGGACGAAACGAGCGTCCAAAGTCTGCCTTGACGAAGCCTAGGTTCTCCTCAAACAACCAACGATGCCGCCACGCCAATCCCACCAGGCCCTCGCTGCCCATTAACTCCATCAAATGAACAAAGGTGCGTTGTCTAGGCGTTTCCGGAAAAGCGGGCAGTTCGGGAAAGCGTGCTTCCAGATGATCCAAAATCTCAATACTGTCCTGAATCACCTGGCCATCAGGCGTCAGCAACTGGGGTATGCGATGGGAGCCTGAGGCAGGTCTGACGTGATTGCGGAAGCGGCTCTCGCTGGGCAGACGCTCGATGAAAGAAATACCCTTTTTGCGCAGATGGCTGCGTGATTTCGCGGTGTAGTAAGAGGCGTAGGAACCGTAAAGGGTGTAGGGGTCGGTCATGGTTTGCTGTCGCTTAGGCTTGTGATCGCATACATAGTTTGGCGTTTGACGACCGCGATGTTAGCAGTAGCTGCCTTGTAACGGCACGGGGCATGGACTAGCGTCGTGAACACGCCGAATGCGCCTGCCTAAACTTTACTGAGAGGGAAACATGATCGAAATAATGCTTTTGAGCCTGCTACTGCTATTAATCCAACTGATGCTGCCCGGCATTATTGCGCTGTCAGGAGGACATGTAACCACCGCCTATCTGGTCAGTGCCCGAGACGATATGCCAGATACTACCGTCGTTGTTGAGCGCGCTCAGCGCGCGGGGCTAATCTGCTTGAGACCTTGCCCGCATTTTTGGTGCTGGGTGTTCTCAGCCTGATGCAAACAGCCGATGTGCTTATGTTTGCTCAAGCTTGGTTAGTGCTGCGGGTGGTTTATTTGGCCTGCTACCTCGCCGGTATTGCCTATGTCCGCTCGGTGGTTTGGATCGCCGCCCTGGGTTGTTTAACCGGTATGGCGTTGCCGCTGTTTTAGCAGGGAGCGTGCCAGGAATATCCCGGTAACGAGCCAGGCGAGCAAAGTTGCCAGGTGGACAACTTTGGCGTCGCGGCTGGGGTTTAGAAGTCGTTCGGCGAAGGCACCATCCTTTGAAAATTTCGCGGCAGCTATTTGCTGATGAAAGCAAGGCCAAACCCCCGTTCGCGCGGTGGGTGATTTGATCGATCCGTCAGCGCTTATTGAAGCCTGCTGCTCGATTTTTGCAAGACAGCTGTCGTAGCTGTCTTGTGCCAAGCGCTTCTGCGTATTGAAGGTCGAGGCATCGGCGTAAAGAACCACGCCACTGGCCGCCGTGAGCATGAGTGCTAGACCGAGCAGGAGACGGTTAATGTGGGTGAACGACAACCGGGAGATCGGTATAGCCTCGGACAAAGTTCGAATGTACGCGCTTCTCCGGCCCAACCACCTCGATATGGCTGAAGCGATTCATAATCTCCTCCCACAGAACGCGCAGCTGCATCTCGGCTAGGCGATTGCCCATGCAGCGATGAATCCCAAACCCAAAGGAAACGTGATGACGGGGGTTGGCGCGGTCTATGATGAAGTCATCTGCCTGCTCAATTACCGTTTCGTCGCGATTACCGCTGATGTACCACATGGCTACCTTGTCGCCCTGGCGGATGGTCTTACCGCCTAGCTCGACGTCCTCAAGGGCGGTTCGGCGCATATGAGTAAGCGGTGTTTGCCAGCGAATGATCTCCGGAACCATGCTTGTGATTAACGATGGATCGGCGCGCAGTTTGTCGTATTCATCTGGATACTGATTAAGAGCCAGAACGCCGCCAGTAATAGAGTTGCGCGTCGTGTCATTACCGCCAACGATTAGCAAACCCAGATTGCCAAGATAGTCCATGGGGCGGTCAACCATGTCCGAAGTCGTTGGATCTCGCTGCATCAGTGTGATCAGGTCAAAACCGTCTTCAGGCTCTGCTTTACGCTGATGCCAAAGATCCTGAAAGTAACTGAGGCATTCCCGCATCATCGCCGTTCTGGCCTTGGCGCCCTCGACGTCTCCGCGGCGCACGCCGCTGGTGAAATTGTCGGACCAAGCGGTCAGATTGTCGCGCTCGTCAAAAGGAAAACCAAAGAGCGTGGCCAACATTTGGGTGGTCAGGTTAATGGAAACTGCGTCGACCCAGTTAAATGGTGTGCCAACTGGCAGGCTCTCAAGAATTTCAATGGAGCGAGCGCGAATCAATGATTCAAGATTCGTCAGGTTTTTTGGGGCCACAACAGGCTGCACGGCTTTGCGCTCTGGACCGTGGCGAGGTTGATCCGTGGTAATGAAGCTGGTCGTAGGTAGGCTCGGGTCTGCGTCGACCAGGGTAATGCCGCTGGCGGAGGAAAACTGCTGGTTGTTCTTGTCTACGGCCATGATGTTATCGAAGGTTGTTACCGACCAGTAGGGGCCAAAGGCAGAGTCTTTGTGAAAATGTACAGGTGAATCTTCGCGCAGGCGCTTGAAATAGGGGCGCCACATATCTTTCGAGAACATGCTGGCGCGACTCACATCGAAGCTATCGAGTGCATCAAGCCATGGCTGTTTTGAGGACTGCTGCATGTCGGATCCCATGGTGTCTCTCCAAATCACTCTAGGCACCTAGCATGCCGGAATTTCCCGCTATAGGGGAGGGTAGTGGGGACACAGGGATGAAGGCTTGTATGTCTTTGAATTTTGCAAAAGGGCACTTTGATTTGAGCTGTTTATGCCTGGCGTGGGTGAATGTTGTCCTTTTTGTGGCCCTTAGGAACGCACCCGGCAGCGTGGTGCTGCCCTTTTGAGCCGCGTGCAGCCATGATGACAGGCGGTCGAGGCTTTGGTATTTAGACTCGAAAAAAAGAGTGTCTAGAAAGATGAACACCATAATTTCAGCCGCGACCGCCACTGGGCTTGTGATTTGCAGCCTTGTAGCGAGTGCAGCACCCGAAGGATTAGAGGCGCTAGTCGGCAAAGAAATTCCTCGATTCGAATGTCGCACTTATGGAACTTGGGGCACCCTTGCCGAGGAAGGCCTGGCAAAGCTCCTCCAGGTGCGAGATCGCGCCAACAAACACTGCCTAAGTTGTCGGGACGCTCAGTGCCTGTTGAAACAATGGCCCGATGATCAGTCTGGGGGGCGGAGATTATGCGAATCGCTCTACTGCATTCCTAAAAGTTTCCCACGCGCCGTTACGGCTGAACAGACCGGTTGGGCAGCTCACTTGGCCGAGGTGCGTTTCAAAGTAGATCGAGAGGGGCGCGGTAAATTGCAGGAGTACGTGGCGCTCACCGAGGCTGATCGCATTAAACCCTATAGACGCGAGATCGAACGCACGACGAGGGGATTCTTGCACAACACTCGATTTGAGCCCTTAGTCGTCGATGGTGAAGCCAAGGAGATTGTGAACCTCTTTTACGTGATTCGAATTAACGATCTGGACTAGTGTTCTTATCTGTCACCTCATGGCTTGCCGACTGATGCGCTAGGCCCGTAAAGCAAGGCTTGGACAGCGTGATGACTAGATCTGGTGTGGGCATCCACTGGTGTTATCGTATTCCTTTCAAGCACGCCTTCAGTTTACAACCGACGGCGTGGAACCAATGAGGGGGAATCGTGACTAATCCATTAGCGCCGCTGACGGCGACAGAGATCGAGAAGGCCGTTGAAATTTTTCGCCGCGAGCATGGCGACGAAAGAGCCGTATTTTGCTCTTCAGGTCTTGATGAACCGGCCAAGGCCGATGTCAAAGCCGGCAGAGCGGTTCCACGCATCGTGAAGTTTCTCGGCACAGACAGCGTGCCGGACGGCGGTTTTGAGGCCTATGTCAATCTGGCAGAAGACAAGGTCGAGCGTTTGATTCGGCTTGGCAACGATGCTCAGGCACCCTACGGATATTACGACTTGGGGGTTGCAGTTCAGCTCACCAAGGGAAATGCCGAATGGCTTTCTGCGGTAAAAGCTCGAGGCATCGCTTGCGATACAGAAGAGGACATTGAGCGGATTCAAATAGATCCCTGGCCTGCGGGCGGATACGCGGTTGACGAAATTCCGGTCGGACACCGAGCCGTTCGCTGCATCGCCTTTGTGCGTGACGACAAAACTGATAATGGCTATGCCCGCCCGATTCACGGACTGATATGCCATGTTGACGTAACAGCGGGGCAGGTGGTGCGTGTGGATGATTCTGGCGTCATACCCATGCCGCCGAACCCCGGTCGCTTTGACGCGGCGCATCAAGAGCGCACGCGAACAGACCTCAAAGATTTAGAAATTACTCAGCCTGATGGTCCTAGCTTTGAGGTCGACGGCTACCGAGTCAAATGGCAGGGGTACGAGTTTTCGGTCTCCATGCATCCAGTGCACGGGCTTGTCCTGCACCAGCTTTCGCTACAGCAGCGCCCGCTGCTTTACCGGGCAGCACTGTCCGAGATGATCGTGCCCTACGGAGACAACGACAACATGCACGCTTGGAAGCATGTACTGGATGCGTCCGAGTACAACATGGGTATGCTGGTTAACTCACTCAAGTTGGGCTGCGATTGTCTTGGGGAGATATTTTATTTCGACGTTCATCAGGTGACGTGGGAAGGCAAGGTGAAGTCCGTTGAAAATGCCATCTGCATGCATGAAGAGGACTACGGTATCCAATGGAAGCACTACGACAGCGAGTCTCAAACCAGTGAAGTACGACGGTCGCGCCGTTTGGTCATTAGCTCTATTTTTACCATCGGCAACTATGATTACGGATTTTATTGGTACCTCTATCTGGACGGTACGATCCAAATGGAGATCAAGCTCACGGGCATAGTGGGCGTCAGCGCGGTGACCGAGGCGACACATAACCCGGCGCAGTCGCCACTGATTGCAGAGGGACTCGCTTCGCCAGTACATCAGCATGTCTTTTGCTTTCGCCTTGATTGGGAGTTAGATGGCGGCCCTAACGCGATTTATGAGAGTCAGATTGAAGTGTTGCCCATCAGCGACACCAACCCTGATGGCACGCAGTTTCAGTCGGTCTCCACGCACTTGGTCGACGAGGCTTCCGCTAAGCGCAATGTATACCCAGAACGCAGTCGCCACTGGAAGGTAGTAAACCCGGCATCACTAAACGGGCTGGGCAAACCGGTTTCTTACAAGCTGCTGCCGGCAGGCTCGCCTACGCTGCTAGCTGCCGAGCAGTCCGTTGTGGGTAGGCGCGGGGCATTTGGCAAGCATCACTTGTGGGTGACTCCTTACGCCGACGATGAACTCAGTGCCGCTGGTGCGCATACGGTAATGCATAACGGTGGTGGGCTGCCGGAGTACACCAAGCACAATCGGGATATCTCCGAGGGCGACTTAGTGATGTGGCATACCGTCGCCCTGACCCATGTGCCGCGCCCGGAGGACTGGCCCGTAATGCCCGTTGAATATACAGGCTTTCATCTGATTCCTGTCGGTTTTTTCGACCGCAATCCAACGTTGGATCTGCCCTCAAAGTGTCACGGCTAGCACTCTTTGAAGCCTGGGATGTCTCTGGCTCTGCATCGACGCGTGCGGGCCAGAAGTTCAACCAACGCGAAGGGCTTTCTTTTACATCGATAAACCCCTAAAACGCTATCTCCTGACGGGCGTCAGGCCAAATTAAGGAAATAAGAATAATGAAAAACACCATCAATTCTCTTGTGCTGTCGCTCTCGCTGCTGATCCCTGCTGTAGGCCTTGCAGGCCATCATGAAGGAGTCCTGAAGCTTGAAAAAAGACAGGCCGATTCGGCTATGCAGGTGACCTCGGTCATTCTGGGTGATGACGGCACGACGATTACGGCAACGGGTGACATGGGTACCTACGGCAAGGTCTATGTAACCTACAACCTTAAGATGACAGATATGACCAGCGGCACGGTCACTGGGCAGGGCAGGGGTGTACTCAATAACGACATCGCCTTTGGTGCTTTTTCGGGCTACTACTTCCGTGAGGGTGCGACCATCACGATGCACAATATCGTGCAGATCGATGATGGGTCCCAGAACCTCGACGTGATCACGCTCGACACCGCGAAGAGCGAGATCTTAGTGCAAGCCTACGTGCTGAAGTAGCACGCCATGGAGGCGGTCGACTCCATGCCGATCGCCTCAAGCTGTCATACAGTCGGAAAAAAATCGCAAAAAAAAGGATAGCGCAGGATGTCCCCGCGCTATTCCAGCCAGGTTATCGCCGCCCTTGGTCGTTCGGTGAGGCAGATGTCTAAAAGCATTCACGTTGCGTTAACCCCCAATTAGGCGAAAATAAGCAAAAAAAAATGGAGCTGTTCATGAGCGCTACTTTTCACTTCGCGGTCCCTGCTGGAGATTTAACGACGACGGAGCAATTCTATGTCGACGTACTGGGCTGCAAGACCGGTAATCGCGAAGAGGGCCGTTGGGTAGACATCGACTTCTGGGGTAACGAACTCACCCTGCATCAGAGCACCGAGTCTCTGCCGTCCGTCCGCCACGATGTGGACATGGGCAACGTCGCGGTACCGCATTTTGGTGCGCATTTGACAGAGGCAGATTTTCAGTCATTGAAGCAGCGCATCGAGGCCTCCGGTCTAGAGTACCTAGATGAACCATACCGTCGCTTTGTCGGCACCGAGTTTGAACAGGAAACACTCTTTGTGCAGGATCCCAACGGCAATATCCTAGAAATGAAAACCATGGTGAATCCTGACGTTTTATTTGCCACTCAGTAAGAGACCCCTCGACCCTATCTCTGTGCGCCTTTAAAGGGCGTATTGCCAGCAAAATGCGGGCTAGCCCGCAGCTATTGAACATCGGCCTGGCCTGCTAGCTGACCGTTGAACCTATCTAAGCTATACATCCTCAGTCACTCGTTACTAAAATGCCTTGGCGAATCCTTGTGCAAAATGGCGGGTCTTTGATGAGTAGCGCGAGGGCGGACAGATGGTGTCGCCGAGAATGCAGAAAAATGGGGGAACAATGGCTGAGACTATGACGGACTCGACGGGCGGGTCGGATGAACCAACAACAGGAGGCGGTACCCGAGTGCTGCCATTTGAATTCCGCGGAGAGGGGAAAGAATATTTTAAAATCTGGATCGTCAATATTTTGATTACCATCCTTACCCTAGGTATCTACTCCGCGTGGGCCAAGGTCCGCAACAATCGCTACTTTTATTCGAATCTTTACCTTGATGGCGAGAGCTTTCGCTATCTGGCAGACCCTATCACTATTCTCAAGAGCCGCATTATTGCCGTGGTTTTCTTCGGGGTTTTCGTCGTCGCCTCGGAACTTTTTCCGGTAGTAGGTATCGTGCTCGCGATACTGCTGCTGGCTGTTACACCCTATCTGGTGGTGCGTTCGTTGGCATTCAGCAACCGTATGAGCGCCTATCGCAACATTCAGTTCCGTTTTAATGCTTCCTACGGTGAGGCCGCCATGGCGCTGTTGGTCTGGCCGATTTTGGGTGCGCTGACAGCCGGAATCCTGTATCCCTACGCCATGCTGAAGAGCAGTCAGTTTATTGTTCGCAACAGTCGCTATGGATCCACGTCCTTTGACTTTGATGCCAAAACTTGGGACTACGGTTTGGTTTTCTTAATCTTCTTGGGTCTAATCATTGCGACGCTTGTTGTTTTCTCTGTTGTTTCTTTCGCAAGCAGCACAGCTGGGGTGATTGTCGGCGCCTTGGGTTACGTACTGGCCGGTGTCTATCTGACGGTCATGTTGACGAACGTTTATTTCAACTCGACCTCGCTGCAGGCTCACCGGTTGGCGGCCAACCTAGAACTGCCAGGGTATCTAAGGGTGTTTGTGGTCAACGCGATTCTTACCGTCCTAACTCTTGGTTTGTATTTGCCCTTCGCAAAAGTGCGCCTTGCGAAGTACCGGGCTGACCACACTCAATTTATCGCTGCTGGATCGTTAGAAGAATTTGCAGCGGCCGAAAAAGAGCAGGTAAGCGCGCTAGGCGAGGAACTGGGTGAGGTATTTGATTTCGATGTCGGTGCGATTTAGCGGTTCTGAGAAGCAATGATTGCGGGTGCCTATTCGGATGGTCAGTCATCAAAAACAGAACCGGCGACCCTTCATCGCCAGGGTGAATGGGTTGAGATACGCGACAGCAACAATAAGACCCTGAGGCGTGTTGCCCTGAGTTTGGTGAACATCACCTCTCGTCTGGGTAACACACCGCGCAGCGTTATCTTGGGTGCTGCGTCTGGCTCGGCGCCTGTCGCCCAGTTCGAGACCGATGACAACGACGCGATCGATAGGCTCTTCGCCGGATCCGGCGTCGCCTCTACGCTCTTACATCGACTTGAAAGTCATATTGGGCTGATCGCGAGCGCCTGTGTTGTTACGGTCGCCTTTGTCTTTTGGTTAGTGGTCTGGGGCGTGCCGCATGGCGCCACGGTACTTGCGTACAGCCTGCCAGATGAGCTGGTGAGCCGAGTGGGAGACCATACCCTTGAAGTACTCGATGCCACATACCTTGAGCCCAGCGAACTGGATGCAGGCGAGCAGCAAAGGATTCGTGGAGTGCTCGCACCGCATGTACTGACGGGACCTGTAACCCTGCACTTTCGTAAGTGGGTGCCCAATGCCTTGGCACTACCTGACGGTAGCATTGTGCTCACCGACGAACTCATTGAGCTGGCAGATCATGATGAAGAGCTCATCGCTATCGCTTACCACGAGCTAGGACATGTAGAGCACCGGCACCTACTGCGCCGCTCCCTACAGGGCTCTGTGATCGCGATTTTCTTGTTTCTGCTGACAGGCGATGTCACCAACTCTGATTTATTGGTGACGGCGCCTGCAGTGCTTGTGGATTTAGCCTATTCCCGCGAGTTTGAGACGGAAGCCGACCGGTACGCGCTTAGAGCAATGACGCAGAGCGGTATTGACCCGATTCATTTCCGCAACATTATGCAAAAGCTCGAAGATTGGTACACCGACCAAGACGAAAATGGGGACGCTATGCCGGCAATCTTTCAGTATTTAAGTACGCATCCTCAGACAGAGGAGCGCATCGCTGTGATAGAAGCGCACATAGAATGAGATAGGCACTGTCAGCGTGGTGTCGATCCAGCACGGCTAGAGAGCTTTTTCTAGTTCGAGAAGTTTGGTAGCGTTCGAAGGAAAAGTTACCGTGAGGAGGGACAATGCAGTCAAAATATCTAGGTATGAAAATCACGTCATTGTGGTTTGCAGGGTTACTTGCCGCGCTAACAGCTAGCGCGAACGCTGAATCGTCAGCCTATGCCGAAGCTTGGGGCCCCAGCGTAGGCTCTGAAGCGCCTATGCTGCAGGCCGATGACCACAATGGTACAGCCCACGGCTTTGCCAATCTCAAAGGGCCCAATGGACTGCTATTTGTCTTTAATCGAAGCGTCGATTGGTGACCCTTCTGCATGCGTCAGTTCGTGAAACTGAGTGACATACAAGACAAATTCGAAGCCCTCGGGGTAGGGGTCGGCGGCATGACTTACGACGACCTCGAGACCATCAAAACATTCCACGACAAATGGGGAATCAACTTCCCTCTCTTGGGCGACAAAGACGGCGCCATTGTTGATGCCTGGGGTATTCGTAATGAAGCCTACGGAGAAGACACGTTTGCATACGGTATTCCACATCCGGGTGTGGTGCTGATTTCGCCCGAGGGTGAGATATTGGCCAAGTGGGCGCAAGAGGGGTACCGAACCCGCGCCGATTGGCAGACGGTATTGTCTGAAGTGCGCGATGTGTTGAGCACCAGGCGGTAAAAAGAGGCGATCTACGTCTATCGGGGGAATGTGGCAAAGCTTAAGCAGATACTAAGTTGGCTCGCCGTTGTTGCAATCGGGCTCATCAACGGAGTGCTGGAAGACATTATGTTCATTTTGGTACTAGTGCCCAATATGCCAATGAGCCTAGATCTTACTGGCGATATGTTTTGGTACGTAACCGTACCCATGGCACAACTGCTGGCGCTTGGCGTGACAGGTGTCGTTGGCTGGTTTTTTTTGGGCCTTGCAAAGGTTCCTCGCTTGATAACGTTTTGGGCATGTTGGGTGGTGGCGCGAACGATATTTCTGTTGCAGGTACACAACCCGGTCGAGGATGTTGTGATTTATGTGTTGTGGGCGACTTTTTGGTGCGTCTTGATTGGCGTGGTGGCCAAGCTAAGGAGGGGTGACAGGCACGGAACGGATGTTTCTCGTGCTTTTGACACCGTTAAATAAAAATAAGACCGGATAAGAATCAGCGGGCCAGAGAGGGGTCTTGACGAGAAAGCTCCGTCGAGGCGTTTAACATGCGCATACTTTATATCGATATAGACACGCTGCGTCCCGATCATCTGGGTTGTTATGGCTATCATCGCCAGACCAGTCCTAACATCGACGCAATAGCTCGTCGGGCGGGTGTTTTTGAGAACGTGCATGCGAGTGATGTGCCGTGTTTGCCCAGCCGTACCGCGCTGCTTACCGGGCGCTTTGGCATTCATAACGGCGTCGTGAATCATGGCGGCACCGACGCAGACCCGGTCATCGACGGAGCGAGTCGAGAATTTTGGTCGCGCTTGCACCGAGAGAGCTTACCTTCGCAGTTAAAAAATGGTGGCGCGCCATTTTCCTTCGCGAAAGAGCAAACGCGCACGGTATCCATCAGTTCCTTCGCCCAGCGGCATTCTGCTTTTCATTGGTATGCAGGGTTTGACGAAGCCTACAACGTCGGTAAGTACGGCCTTGAGACCGCCGACGAGGTTTATGCCTTAGCGCGAGATTGGCTCCAACGGCACGCAAGACAGGATCACTGGTTTTTGCACGTGCATATGTGGGACCCACATACGCCTTATCGCGCACCGATATCCTTTGGTGAACCCTTCGCCGAAGAGCCGTTGCCCGCTTGGTACACCCAAGAAGTTCGAGCCGAGCACTGGCAGCAGTGTGGCCCCCACTCCGCCCGAGAAAGTTACGGTTTTACGCCAAACCCCAAAATGGCGGCAATATTTCCGCGGCAGCCGCAAGAGATTCCCAACATGGCTGCCGCGCGGCAGATGTTCGACGGTTACGACTGTGGCGTGCTGATGGCTGATAAATATGTCGGTCAGTTAATGAACCTGCTTGCTGAGCTGAATGTTGACGATGAAACCGTCGTTATCATCGGTTCCGATCATGGCGAGAATCTTGGCGAGATGAACGTCTACGGAGATCATCAAACTGCAGATCAGATCACGACGCGGATTCCTATGATCATGAAGTGGCCCGGATTGGTAGAAGGCGGTCGTTTTCAGGCCAAGCATTATCATATTGATATGTTTGCAACCCTGCTCGAGCTTGCAGGTAAGTCCGTGCCAGATTCTTGGGACGGTCAGAGTTTTGCCGAGTCATTGCGAGAAGGGCGCGATGTTGGGCGCGAAGAACTCGTGCTGTCGCAAGGCGCTTGGGCGTGTCAGCGAGGCGTGCGATACGCCGATTGGCTATATCTGCGCACAGCCCATGATGCATATCATCTTTGGCCAGACGAAATGCTGTTCGATTTGAGCAATGACCCGCATCAGCAGGTAAACCTGGTGCGCGAACAGCCAGAGGCTCTGCACCTTGGACGAGACAAGCTTGATACCTGGCATGCAGACATGTTGGTGGATGCCGCGCGAGGCAGGGATCCGCACAAGAATGTTATGGCAGAAGGCGGGCCTTATCATGTTCGAGGCAAGCTACCGGCGTATCTCGATAGACTTCGGGCATCAGATCGATCGCATTTGGCTGACCAGCTGGCAGAGAAATACGGCTTGTGATCAGGCGTTTTCGGCTTCACACAGCAAAACACCAAAAATGCGGGCGACGTTCATATTTAAGGAGGTGCGTAATAGGTAATGGATTTGCTAGAAAGGAGAGGGTGATTGCTTCACCCGATATTCTCGCGGCAACGTAAATCAGTCAAAGTTTCGAATACGTAAGGAAAAGTCATGAAGAACTTAATTACTTTTATCGCAGCGACAGCGATCTTTTTCTCTCTCTCGGCTCTGCCTACGCAGACGATCATGATGGCGGGCCTTTCTACGCCTTTTATCATGTTCAGGTCTCTAATCCTTCGACCTTAGTCAGTGCCATGGACACATTTTGGGCCTCAGACTGTGGCAAGCAGTACCCCGCCGATGTGGCCTTGTTGGAGGAAGTATTCAACGGATCGAGCCTGTCAACGCACTTTATTATTAACACGTTTCAAACCTCTGCTGACCAGGCCCAGGCCGCGGAAATTATGCGTTCGTGTCCTGATGCTGTTGCCTTGGTACAAAGTCTCTACGAATCGGGCACGCTCCCTGTGAGCCAGTACATGGGTTCAGCGCCGATTGATGAGAGTGATTGGACTGAGGATATCGTCTTCTCCAAGGTGGATATCGTGGTTGAACCACAAAACCAAGAGCGCTACGCCGATGCCTACGCAAAGATGATGAAGAAGATTTCTCGAGACGTTGAAATGCGCTCCTACGGTCTTGGAAGGGTGGGGTTCGGCAGAGACAGATTTACACATTGGGTCTGGACAGGTGCGAGATCTATTCCCGAATTGAATGCGATAACACAGCGGCTGACGAGTCATTCGGTATTCATGGAATTCAATCAGGATGTCGGACGCATGCGTGACGTTATGAATACCTCTCAGAACGTCATCATCAAAAGCTATCCCCGCCAATAGGGAAAAGGGTAAGGCACCTAGCGCTTAAACCGATTCGATTGGCATAACAAAAAAATAGAAGAAGAGAAAACCAATGAAACTACTCATCACCCTTTTAATGGCCTTGCTAGCAACTCCCGTTTTTGCGGATGACCACTCAGAGAGCATGTCTTCTGGCGAAGCCCCTGTGGAGCTGTGGGTTTGCAAATATCAGGACGGCAAAACCATCGAAGACCTGCGAGCTTGGTACAAAGATTTCAATGTGCTTTCCGACAAGATGGACAACCCTAATTTCCGCTCTTGGTTGTGGACTCCGTACTTTGTCAGCGAGCTTGATGCAGCAGACGTCGTTGTGGCGACCGCTTTCCCAAATCTAGAATCCATGGGGCAGTCCATGCAGGAGTTCTTCGGCGGCGCAGAGACTGGGGCGCTCTTTGCTAGGTATGAAAGCATCGTAGCGTGCGACGGACGGGAGCTGTGGATGGTCGAGCAAATGCGCGACTGATCATGTCAAAGGCTTCGCGATGACCTCATATTCATGCCACATGTCGCGCCTCGTTGGCGGACAGCTATGCGTCGCGACGTGTGTGCATGTAAGAAAGCCCTTCGGTAATCTTTTACCATGATGCTCGCTCGCAACCTACTGATTACCGTTCTTGCACTATATTGCTGCTACATGGTCTTTAGAATCAGCAGCAACGCGGGAATTTTTTTCCTGCCACTCTTACTTGTTTTGCCGCCGCTGATATTCAAGGGCAAAAAAAACCCGCGAGACGGTGAGCAGAAATGAAACTTGTTTTGATTGGAATGATCTGCCTGCTGGCTTTTGGGGGCTGCGCTGGGACTGCAAATCAGGCCGGGCTGGAGGTCGAAGATGATCAAGGTAAGAAAAACTGCGGCCGTGCAATGACGCAAAGATCTAAGTGCAAAGAGTCCTAGGCGGATCAAAACAGTCGACAAATCCCAGGCCCATTCATCCAAGAAGCCTTTTCGATACCATTCTGGAAGAGCTGCAGCAAATTGCGGCGCGGGATATAGAGAATAGATTCACGGCGTTGGCTGCAAAGGGTGAAAAACTGCACTATGCGTTGTGCGCTGATAACGCAATTCTTTCCGTCTTACCCTTGATATCGTGTTCCCCCAGGTCCTCAAAGTTGTACTGAGAACGCAATTCCTCAGCAAGCTCAGTGCGTAACAAAGTTTGGCCCGCTGACGCTTTTGACTCTATACGCGATGCGAGATTTACGGCGTTGCCAATGACCGTATAATCTAAACGGTGGGCTTTTGCCGCCCCCATCGGGCCATAAACAACAACACCATCATCAATACCGATAGCCACTTTTACCTGGTAGTTAAGACAAGTGCTTTTCATTTCGGGTTGTTGCGCGAGAGCATGATGTATCTGCAAGGCAGCGCTGAAGCATCGCCGCAGACGATCTTCCCCTTGAAAGATCGCCATCACTGCGTCTCCCATGAACTTATCGACGCTACCGCCCTCGTCAATAATTTCTTTGACCATGACATCAAAAAAGCGATTGAGGTTTTCTACCAGTGCTTCTGGGGGAATATGTTCAGCGGCAGCTGTAAATCCGCAAATATCGGCGAACAGTATCGATGCTTCGATTGTTTCACCCTTGCGCTCTATGCTGCTTTCTCCTTTTTCGAGCGTTTGGTCAGCATTATCCAGGAGCTTGGTGACCCAAGCTTCGTCCACGAAGTCTTTCATGACGTCGTTTTCGCGTTTTGAGAGGATGTTACGTTTTATGTCTCTGACGTGGCTGAGAGTTTTTTGCATGGTCATGTCGAGGTCTTCGAAATCTATTGGTTTAGTCAAGAAATCGAAGGCGCCTCGGTTCATCGCCGAGCGGATTTTGTCCATATCGCCGTATGCCGAAAGCATTACCGCTCTGACCAACGGGAAGTCATTCCTCAGGTTCGACAGGAACTCTAAACCATCCATCACCGGCATGTTGATATCGCTAATGACAAAGTCAATGGCTGGATTTTCTGCCAGCATCGCAAGCGCCTCCGCGCCGTTAAGCGCGAAGAAGAGTGTCATTTCGCCAGATTTTATTCTTTTGCGAAATTTTTGTTGCAACAGGATTTGTAAATCAGGCTCATCGTCAACAAAAAGAATTTGGGGAGTCTGTGTTTCCGTTACATTCATTTAGCATTGACCTCTTTAAATGCTGACACCGATTTCTGCAGGGATTTCAACGACAAATGCAGCCCCACCTAATTCGGCATCTTCGACGTAAAGGCGGCCTTGATTACTTTCGATGATGCCCCGACAAATAGACAGGCCTAAACCTGTGCCTTCAGAAGTAGGCTTGGTGGTGAAGAAAGGTTCGAAAATTTGGTCACGGACCTCCGGTTTTACCCCGCCACCCGTATCTTCGACCCGAATCACGAGTAAGCCCTTCTCTGAGTTATACGTGGCGTCGAGGGAAACCTGTCCTGAATTAGGTCCATTAGATTTTTCGGCGGTCTTGAAAGCTTCGTAGCAGGCGTTAGTAACTAGATTTATGATCACTCGCGACAGCCCCTGCGTGGGCACGACTAAAGGCGGCATGTCCGTTGATACGCTGGTTTCCACTTCAATTTTGCCTTCGGGGTACTCAGACCCAAACCCCTTCTGCGCTAAGCGCGTGAAGTCTTGAATTAAGTTCTCGACGTCGACGTCTATCTTAGTTTCTTCCTCGCCGCGTGCGTGCATGAGCATGCTCTTTACAATTGCATCCGCACGTATGCCGTGCTCTACCACTCGAGCGGTTGCCTCTTGCAAAATGTCGATAAGGTCCTCTACCTCTTCCCAATCAATAGAGTCCGGCTCAGTTAACTCTTCCGCTAAATCGTTGGCTGTGCTGTTCGCGATCTTCGAAAAGTTGTTGATGAAATTGAGAGGGTTTTTTATTTCGTGTGCAACTCCGGCGGTCAGCCGACCGGTGGCTGCAAGGTGTTCCTGCGAGAGAGCGACAGACTTCGCTTGTTGCAGCAGCTTCTTTAGCTGCTCGATTTCCGCATTTGCTTCTTCTATGCTCGTATCCGACATTGAAAGGTTCTTTTTCTCTTTATCGTAAGCCATTCAGTTGTTATTTTTCAATCGTGGGCAAATGACAGCATAGCGAAAGAGGAACATCTCAAGTCTCAGGGGATGCTGGATAACTCCATAAACCTACCCCCCGCCAACATGAGTGGAAATAGCGTGGGTGTTACAAATCAATTTGGTTTCAGTTTCGTCAACTTTTGACGACACAAGCGGGGCTCCAATCGGCTCCATCCATATCGCCGGTGCGGGGGCTTTTTTAACCCTGAGGATCCCCAAGAGATCTCCAAACATTGTTTGAAGTTCGGAGGAGGATGCTCTTGGTTAGCAACTTGTCCGTAACCTATTGTTTTTTATCAAATAAAATTGGTACCCGGGATCGGACTCGCGCTGCTGCGTAGCAGCGGCATTCTACCGGGGGATTTTGAATCCCCCTATCAAGACGAAGTCGCCGATAGGGTACTGCGTAGCAGTGGATAGCAACGTCGTTGATTGGTACCCGGGATCGGACTCGAACCGATACGGTATTTCTACCGGGGGATTTTGAATCCCCTGCGTCTACCAATTTCGCCACCCGGGCAGATACAAAAAACAGGCGTGTTTAGAGGTTGGCGATTCTGCACAAGCGCGGTTACAGATACAATAGTCAGCTCACTCATGGTCGGTAAAGCCATTGCAACTCTCCGATTTCGATTATCAACTGCCCGAGTGGTTAATTGCCCAGCACCCAGCGCCTGAGCGAGATTCTTCGCGCTTGCTTCAATTGGTCGGCGGTCAGCTGTTCCACAGCGCCTTCACAGACTTAAAGGACATATTTAAACCAGGTGATCTTCTCGTTTTAAACGACACTCGCGTGGTGAAAGCTAGGCTTCAGGCAGTCAAAGATTCTGGTGGCACTGCAGAGATCCTGCTCGAGAAGGTTTTGGTGACCTCAGTGGACGCTTCAGCGGTTGAGAGCGATGAGGCATTGTGTCAGGTGCGAGTGAGCAAGCCGCTGAAAGCAGGTCGTAAATTGTTGGTGCATGACGCGGTCATCGAATGCCTCGGTCGACAGGGCGAGTTTTACCACCTGCGATTTCCCCAGCCCGTGTTTGATTTTTTACAGACATTTGGTGAACTGCCCTTGCCCCCTTATATAAGGCGCAGCGGTGAGACCGCTGATCAGTCGCCGGATGAGGCGCGTTATCAGACTGTTTTCGCGCGCCACCCCGGCGCGGTTGCAGCGCCCACGGCGGGACTTCATTTTTCAGAGGCCTTTTTGTCCCAGCTGCAGCAGCAAGGTGTTGATACGGCCTATGTTACGTTGCATGTGGGCGCGGGTACTTTTCAGCCTGTGCGAAAAGAAAATTTGTCTGACCATGTCATGCATGAAGAGCACTACCAAATACAATCCGACGCGGTGGAGAAAATTCGCCAAACCAAGGCCAGGGAAGGGCGAGTGGTGGCGGTGGGGACGACGGTTATCCGAACCCTTGAAGCCGCCGCCGCACTAGGTTCGTTGCAACCTAGATCTGGTGCGACGCGCCTGTTTATCACACCGGGTTTTGAGTTTCGGGTTGTTGATGCCTTGGTGACCAATTTTCACTTACCTAAATCGACGCTCATGATGCTGGTCTGCGCGTTTGGTGGTTATGAAGACGTGATGGCCGCCTATCGCGCGGCGGTGGCGGAGCAATATCGTTTTTTCAGCTATGGGGACGCCATGTTTATCGAGAAATCCAGTGTTTGAGCTTTTGGCTAAGGATGGGGCGGCACGACGCGGTGAACTTACCCTGCCTCACGGTAAGGTACAGACGCCGGTTTTTCAGGCGGTTGGTACCTACGGCACGGTCAAGGCGATGACGCCCAGAGATTTGCGCGATTGCGGCACTCAAATGCTGTTGGGCAACACCTTTCACCTGATGTTGCGGCCCGGGGATGAACGTGTTCGCGATCTGGGCGGCCTTCACAAATTTATGCAGTGGGATGGCCCTATTCTGACCGACAGTGGCGGATTTCAGGTATTCAGTTTGGGCGATTTACGCAAGATGACTGAGCACAGCGTGGTGTTTCGCTCGCCGGTCAACGGCGACAAGGTCGAGCTGACCCCAGAGTCCTCCATCCAAGTGCAGGGGAATCTAGGCTCAGATGTGGTCATGGTGCTAGACGAGTGCACGGCGCATCCCGCGACCCACGAACAGGCCAAGGCGTCCATGGAGCTGTCCATGCGGTGGGCTGCACGCTGTAAGACGACCTTTGAGAATACTCAGGCGGGCAGTATGAACCCCGGCTCAAAACTCTTCGGCATCGTGCAGGGCGGCATGTTTGAGGATCTGCGCAGCGAGAGCCTGCGAAATCTTCAGCAAATTGGGTTCGACGGATATGCCATCGGTGGGCTTTCGGTAGGCGAGAGTAAGGAAGACATGATTCGGGTGCTCAATCATATAACCCCGGAAATGCCGGAGCATAAGCCGCGATATCTGATGGGTGTGGGTACACCTGAAGACCTAGTTCGCGCGGTGGGGCGAGGCGTAGATATGTTCGACTGTGTTATGCCTACCCGTAACGGTCGTAACGGGTATCTTTTCACGTCGGCAGGTGTGGTGAAAATTCGCAACGCGCAGCATAGGAATGCTGATATTGCCCTGGACGAAAACTGTGACTGTTACACCTGCAGTCATTTTTCTCGGGCCTACTTACACCACTTAGATCGTTGCGGTGAAATGCTCGGCGCAATGCTGATGACCCAGCACAACCTACATTACTACCATCAATTGATGGCTCAATTGCGTGGCTCAATTGAAACCGGTACATTTCGCAACCTCGCGACTTCTCTACAAAACCAATGGAATTGTGACCATGAACTTGTTTGAAATCACCGCTCAAGCGGCAGAGGCGGCGGGTCCGGGCCCTGACGCTGGCCTGATCAACCTCATCATGCTCGGCGGCTTCGTTATCATTTTTTATTTCTTGCTTATTCGGCCTCAGAGTAAACGCCGCAAAGAACATGAGGCCTTAGTCAGCGGGCTGGGCAAGGGCGATGAAGTCGTCACAGCAGGCGGTATCGTTGGCCAGATCACCAAGGTGGAAGACGAGTTCGTTAAAGTGCAGATTGCGGAAGGTCTTGAAATGCGGGTTCAAAAATCCTCGGTTGGCGCCACACTGCCAAAGGGCACGATTAAATCCCTCGACTAAGCACCTTTGGATAAGGTTACGTAGTGCCGGGTTTTGATGGAGTTGGGTGGTGAGCCGTTGGTTGCCATTTTCCTTTTGAGCTGGGACCGCTGGGGCTAATCGCTTCGGCATAGACACATGCGATCACCATCATTAATGAGATGTCCATGAATCACGACGAGAGCAGACCCCAAGACAATGGCGGTCAAGGTACAACACTGCTTGGTGCTCCCTCTCGCCGGGGGCCTATGAATGTCTTTCCTCTGTGGAAAAATATCCTCGTAGCAACCGTATGTTTGCTCGGAGCACTGTTTGCTGCCCCGAACGTTTTTCAGCCAGACCCTGCGGTCCAGATACGTTCTCTAGACGCAGATGCAAGTATGGGTGCCGCGCAGAAGTCTCGGGTATTGGCTGCCCTAGATAAAGCGGGCGTAACAGTGATTGGGGTTGATGAAGACGATGGCTCCTTACTCGTACGATTGCAGGATGAAGATGCCCAGTTAGGTGCCCGAAGCCTGATCGCAGATACCCTCAACGACAATGCCGGCGACTTTGTGGTCGCGTTAGCGCAAGCGCCAACGACGCCTCAGTGGCTGCAAGATCTCGGTGGCAAACCCATGTCGCTGGGATTGGACTTGTTCGGTGGCGCTCACTTTCTGCTTCAGGTCAATATGCAGGACTACATTGCCGGCGTTGTCGACAACAGCGCCGAGGGGATGCGTGACAAATTGATCGATGAGCGGATACGTTTCTTACCCAACCGCAATTGGGTCGACGGCCAAACCATCAGCATTGGTTTTCGCGATGAAGCGACTCGAGAGGAGGCCAAGGCGGTCCTGGTGGACTATCAGGACTTTTTGGTGCAGGAGCGAGAAAGTGCCGGGGATCTGATTCTCAGGTTCACACTCACAGAAGATAAAATCCGGGCTTTAGAAGATCGCGCCATCAGTCAAAACTTGACCAGCTTGCGCAATCGCGTCAATGAGCTGGGTGTTTCCGAGCCTCAGGTCCAGCGCTTAGGCCGTTCAAGAATTGTGGTCGATTTGCCGGGTATACAGGACAGCGCCAGGGCGAAGGAAATTTTGAACAAATTCGCCAACCTGGAGTTTCGCCTCGAGGCACTGCCAAGAGCCCGAAAGTCGCAGCTTGAAACCTATGAGTATCAGAGCCGTATGCAGGACATCATGCGGCGCAATATTGTGACTGGTAACAATGTGCAGGACGCCCAGCAATCTTACGATCCCGAAACCAGCCAACCCCAGGTCAGTATCGAGCTGGACAATGAGGGCGGTCGAAAGATGCATGCCGCCACCAAGGACAATATCGGACGCTCCATGGCCATTCTCTTCATCGAGCAGAAGCCTCGGGTGCGCGAGGTTGTTCGCGATGGCGAAACAATCGAAGAGTATTACACCATTGAAGAGAGACGCCTGATCAGTGTGGCGACGATTCAGGCCGCACTCGGCTTCAGTTTTCGCATCACGGGCTTAAGTCTGCGTGAGGCTCAGGACCTGGCCCTGCTCCTGCGCGCTGGTGCCCTGGCTGCCCCCATGTACATTGTTGAGGAGCGCACTGTTGGTGCCCAGCTCGGCGATGAGAATATCCGGCGTGGTTGGCAGTCCGTTGCCATCGGCTTCGCCCTAGTTTTGGCCTTTATGATCTTTTATTACCGGGGTTTTGGCTTGGCAGCCAACGTGGCTCTAACCGCCAACTTAACGCTCTTGGTTGCGATCATGTCGATACTTGGCGCCACACTTACCCTTCCGGGCATTGCGGGCATTGTCTTGACGGTCGGGATGGCCGTAGATGCGAATGTACTGATATTTTCCCGTATTCGGGAGGAGTTGAAGAATCACCCTCCGCAAATGGCCATTCAGGCTGGTTTCGACCGGGCATTGCTGACAATTACCGATGCTAACGTCACAACGTTTTTTGTAGCCATTATCCTGCTTTCGATAGGAAGCGGACCGGTGCGCGGCTTTGCTGTCACTCTAGCCGTGGGCATCGTGACCTCGATGTTCACCGCCATTTTGGTAACCCGTGCCCTCGTGAACCTGATGTACGGTGGCCGCAAGCTGGAGTCGATTAAGATATGAGCGATTCTCAGAGCAACACCTTTCAGGTCGACTTCATGGGCAAACGCCTGATAGCCATGGTGCTGTCAGGCGTCGTGCTGGCGGCTGCCCTGGGATCCTTGTCTTATCAGGGCTTGAATCTTGGATTGGATTTTACTGGCGGCTCACTGGTCGAGGTGAAGCTGGATGAAAAAGTAGATCCACAAACCGTTCGCGGTTACTTAGTAGATGCGGGCTTTACCAATGGAACCGTGCAGACATTTGGTTCGGACGAGGATCTGCTGATTCGTGTACCGCCTCAGGAGGAACTTGGTGTTACCGGACAGGTGGGCCTGGGCGATGAGATTTTTGCGGCCCTTGCCGCTGAGTATCCGGGCATTGTTCTGCAGCAGTCCAACTACGTTGGCCCGGCGGTTGGCGATGAACTGGCGGAAGACGGCGGCCTGGCGTTACTGACGGCATTGCTCGTGGTCATGCTCTACATTCTGTTTCGTTTTACCAAACAGTTTTCCGTTGGCGCGGTCACGGCCCTAGCTCACGACGTCATCATCGTGTTGGGATGTTTCTCCATCTTCGGATGGACCTTCGATCTGACCGTGCTGGCGGCCCTTCTGGCGGTAATCGGCTACTCACTTAACGACACGATTGTTGTGAGTGACAGAATTCGTGAGAACTTCCGCCGTGCGCGACGGGGTAGCCCGATAGAGATTATCAACCAAGCCCTAAACCAAACCCTGGGCCGCACCTTGGTGACGTCATTGACGACGTTGTTCGTATTGCTGGCCTTGCTGTTCGCCGGTGGTGAAGTGATACGAGGGTTCGCCACGGCGCTCTCGATAGGCGTCGTTATCGGTACCTACTCGTCGATTTACGTCGCGGCAAATGTATTGTTATTAATGAATATTTCCCGCGAAGACCTGTTGGTGCCCGAGCCGGAACAGGATGGGAACGAGGACGGCAGTTACCCCTAGTGGATCACCTAGGCCTTGAGCGTCTGAATAAAGCTTTTGAAGCACTTGGGGTTGGCGGCAACGATATCGCCGGTTTCCCAGAATTTCTCGCCACCGGATAAGTCACTAACGAATCCGCCGGCTTCTCGCACCAGTACGATTCCGGCGGCGATATCCCACTTGCTCAAACCCATTTCCCAGAAGCCGTCCATGCGTCCAGCGGCGACATAGGCTAAGTCCAATGCGGCGCTGCCCGCTCGACGAATGCCCCGGCAGGTTCCAGTAAGGGTCTGCAGCGATCTCGTGTAGTCCTCGAGTCGAGACATGCTGCCCGGCGGTATGCCGGTGCCGAGCACGCAATCTTCCAGCTTTGCACGGGTAGTGACTCGAATGCGCTTGCCGTTTAGTTGGGCCCCTGAGCCGCGGCTGGCGACAAATTCCTCTCCGCGCACGGGATCGACGATGACACCATGCTCATGGTGCAGGCCCTTCATGATGCCAATCGAGACGGCAAAGTGGGGGATACCCTGCAAAAAATTGAGGGTGCCGTCCAGCGGATCTATGACCCAGGTAAATTCTGAATCGCCGCTTTGTTCCCCGGATTCCTCAGCCAGAATTCGATGGTTTGGATAGGTTTCGCGGATCTGTTCGATGATAATCGCTTCTGCGGTACGGTCGATGTTCGAGACAAAGTCGTTGTGGCGTTTCTCTTGAATTTGGAACTCATCTGGACGATCCATGCTTCTGGCCAGATAATCGGCGGCTTTGCGTGCCGCGCGCAGTGCGATGTTGGCCATGGGTTGCATAGTATCTATCCGTTTGTCGAGGCAGCGCATGCTAAAGGCACTTGCCCGCTAAGCCAAGGAATGCCTGAAAGCACGAGTCATCAAACACGCCAGAGTATTAACAGGGAAGCACGTCAATTGAAAAGCCTATTTCAACGCATAAGAATTGTGCTGGTGGAGCCAAGTCATCCCGGCAATATTGGGGGTACGGCCCGGGCAATGAAGACCATGGGGCTGGAGCGCCTGGTGCTTGTAAAGCCCGCACGCTTTCCCGACCCACAAGCCGATTGGCGTGCGGCTGGAGCGGCAGATGTGCTTGATGCTGCTCTAGTGGTATCGGATGTTTCTAGTGCCGTATCGGATTGCCACTACGTCGTGGGGACGAGTACTCGTGCCCGCGCGATACCCTGGCCAGCGGTTCTCGCAAGAGACATAGGACCGGTGCTCACGCAGCAGCCTCCAGAGGCGGAAATTGCGATACTTTTTGGGCGTGAAGACAGTGGACTATCCAATGAGGAACTGCAGCGATGCCATACCCATTTGCAAATTCCGTCTTCCAGGGTTTATGGATCGCTCAATCTTGCTATGGCCGTGCAGGTTATTTGCTACGAAATTTTTCAGCACCTGGAGAGCACCGAAATACAGATTTCGGGTGATACCAAGCAAGAGGACACTGTGTTGGCAGGGTTGGGCAGTCGGATCTGGGACAAAGATCCGGCAACGGGCCAACAACTGGACGGATTGGTCGCTCATCTGGAATCGCTGGCTGTTGAGAGTGGTTTTGTGAATGCGCAAAAGTCGGGAAACACCCTAACTCGTCTTCGACGTTTGTTTATGCGGCAGCAACTCGACGAAACCGAGGTGCAAATCCTACGCGGTCTTCTGCGGGCAATAGAAGGTAAGTGAAGAGCAA
>CACMHG010000011.1 GCA_902613475.1 K189A clade bacterium | reverse complement strand
ACTTCGCCTGCCGCCGGCGCGCTAATCTCGGTGCCCGAGGGGGCCGCAATATCTAATCCACTGTGCGGGTTGCGTGGCTGACCGTTAAAAAAACGACGATGGCCAAAGAGGCTACTGATACGTCCCTGCAGCGGCTGGATAAATCCAGAAGTCGGAGCGGGTGCGTCAGAGTATCGAAGGTATAGCGTGCGTTGCCGCTGGCTCTCTTCGCGTATTCTGGCGAGTTGTTTGGGGTTGGGGTTTACCATTTCTCGGTTTTGCAGCGTAATGTGCTGCTCTGTATAAGCCTTATCGACAATATTGAAGGTATGGCTCACCGCTTCACCGGCAACTTGATAGGTCAGAGCAGCGGATCCTAGCGGCTGGCTTAGCGGGATTCCGACCAACACCTGATCCTGCATGCGCATTACCGGGCGCGCGTTAAAGCGTATGTCGGTTGCCTGGGCAGGTGGCGTCCAGCGGTAAATGCCGCCGGGAACGACAACGTTCTGCGGCGAGGCGGTTATTTCATCTGCACCGGTTCGGTTATCGGCTGCGTCGGCGGCACTGGCAGTGACAGCGTAACAGCCGAGAACCCAGGTCATTACCATGCACAGTAGGCGGGCGTTAGATTTGGTGGTTAGGAAATTATGGGTTTGGCCGGTCATTAACCTTTCTCGTCGCTAGGGTTTGGGTGCGGTTCCAGGGCCTGATTCAGAGTGGCACCAACGTCAACTTGCAGTACTTCGGCGATGAAACGCCCGTCGCGTAATTGCGCTGAAATGTGTTGCCCAGCGCTAAGACCCGAGGCATCGCTTAGCACCGTGCTATCGCGATCGCGCAGTACGGCGTAACCCCGCGAAAGCGTCGGCAGAGGGCTTAGGTTGCTCAGCATGCGCGAAGTTTCACCTGCGCGTTGCCGCCGCCGGTCGATGCTGCGCTGTACTGCTTGTTTCAATTGCGCTTGGGTTCGTTGCAGATTGCCGCGAAGCGCCTGCAATTTGCGATCGGGGCGCTGGGTGTGCAGACGCTTGGTGAGATCCCGCAGCTGGGATTGATAAGCCATGGTTTGTGCAATTGCGGCTCTATGCAACCGCCCACTTAAGTCATCCAAACGTTGCGCCGCTTGCTGATAATGGCGCTGAGGGTTTACCAATCCCAGAGCGAGCTTATCGAGGGATAAACGACGTTCCCGTAGCTGTGCACGAAGCGTGATGAGTAAACGCCTGTGTTGGCCCGAGATGATCTGCCGCAGCTCTTCACCGTCTGGGACAATAAGCTCGGCAGCCGCAGAGGGGGTTGGCGCTCGCAAATCGGCGACAAAATCGGAAATGGTCACATCAATTTCGTGCCCAATCGCCGACACCACGGGAATCTCAAGGGCCGCAATCGATCGAGCAATAGATTCGGCGTTAAAGACCCACAGATCCTCCATGGATCCGCCGCCACGGGTTAGTAAGATGAGATCGGGAGTCAGGGCTGCGGCGCGCTGCAAGGCCTCTAGGATATCTGCTTCAGCCTCAGAACCCTGAACAGCCGTCGGCACGACGGTGACATCTAGCGCGGGATAGCGTCTTTGCCAGACAGACAGAACATCCTTAAGCGCCGCGCCGGTGGGCGATGTTACAACGGCGACATGGGCAGGAATGTTAGGAAGGGCACGCTTTCGCGCTGAGTCGAACAGGCCTTCTGCATCGAGCTGGCGCTTCAGCGCGTCAAAGGCGGCTCGCAGAGCACCTTCGCCAGCTGGTTCCATATGGTCGACAATGATCTGGAATTCGCCGCGACCTTCGTAAAGGCTGACCCGACCTCTCAGCAGGACTTGTTGTCCGTTGGCAGGCTGCAGGCGTGCGCGGCGGTTGGCGTTGGCAAACATGGCGCAGCGCACTTGGGCTTTGGCGTCTTTGAGGGTGAAATACCAGTGACCCGAGCTGGGTCGAGCAAAGCTCGAGAGTTCACCGCTTACCCAGATCTGGTTAAAGCGCTGCTCAATGGTCATGCGCGCTTGTCGGTTCAAGTCAGTAACGGACAGCACCCGTTTCTCATCGGCAGTTATGCCCGCAGATGCGGTGCCAGCATTTGAGGAAAAAAGATCAGTCATGAAATGGGGATAAAGCAGCCATGCGGCGATCATTCCGCGTTTGGCCTGTTATGACAACTGCCAAGTCCAGGGCGCGGAATTGACCGGAAGACACAACGCCTAGACATTTCTACCGAGGTGCCTGGCATCTGGTTTTACATCTCGCAAGCCCATCGCTAAAATACGGCTTTTGCGGGGCACCTAATGCTGCGAATTGCCAACGAAGCGCTCACCTTTGATGACGTGCTATTGCTGCCTGCTTTTTCTAATGTTCTCCCATCCCATGTGACGCTGAAATCTCAGCTGACCAAAAATATCCTGCTTAATATTCCGCTCGTATCCTCCGCTATGGACACCGTCACCGAGGCGCGACTGGCCATTGCAATCGCTCAAGAGGGCGGCATTGGCATCGTGCACAAGAATATGACGATAGAGCAGCAGGCCCGCGAAGTGCGCGCAGTGAAGAAATATGAATCCGGGATAATTCGTGACCCAGTGACCATCGGACCAGAAGCAACGCTGCAAGATCTTTACGCGCTCACACAAGAGCACGGGATATCCGGTGTACCAGTCGTCAGCCAAGGAAGGTTGGCGGGCATTATTACCAGTCGTGATTTACGTTTTGAACGTCGCACAGACGCGGTGGTCAAAGATGTTATGACGCCCCGTGACCGCCTCGTTACCGCCCTCGAGGGATCGGACTTCGATTACGTGACGTCGTTGTTACATAGCCACAAAATCGAAAAAGTTCTCTTGGTGAATGAAGCTGACGAACTCACCGGCATGATTACCGTGAAGGACATCGTTAAGGCTCAGGCGTTTCCAATGGCCTGCAAGGACGCTCAAGGACAGCTGCGCGTGGGTGCAAGCGTAGGCACCAGTGACGAGACCCAAGATCGCGTTGCGGCCTTAGTCGATGCTGGTGTTGATGTGGTCGTGGTGGATACCGCCCATGGTCACAGCCAAGGTGTGCTAGATCAGGTGGCTTGGATTAAAAAACATTATCCGAACCTGGACGTCATTGGCGGCAATGTCGCAACCGCTGCAGGCGCCCAAGCCCTAATCGAGGCGGGAGTCGATGCTGTAAAAGTCGGTATCGGTCCAGGTTCCATTTGCACGACCCGAATTGTCGCCGGTGTCGGCGTGCCACAAATTACCGCTATTTCAGAGGCGGCCAGCGTGGCGGTTGCCGCAGGGATTCCCGTTATCGCCGACGGCGGTATTCGCTACTCCGGTGATATCGCCAAGGCAGTTGTCGCGGGTGCTAGCGCAATCATGATCGGTAGCCTATTTGCCGGCACTGACGAATCACCAGGCGAAGTAGAGCTGTTTCAGGGTCGCACCTACAAATCCTATCGCGGCATGGGTTCGTTGGGGGCTATGGCCCAGCGGCATGGCTCCAGTGATCGCTACTTTCAAGAGGTTGAGGGTGACGGTCGCAAGCTCGTACCGGAAGGGGTCGAGGGGCGTGTTGCCTATAAGGGGCCGCTAAGCCCCATTGTGCATCAGCTTATGGGTGGCCTTCGCGCCTCCATGGGATATACCGGCAGCATTGATATTGAAACCATGCGCACCCAACCAGAGTTTGTCAGGGTAAGCAGTGCCGCGATGGTTGAGTCTCATGTGCATGACGTATCGATCACACGAGAAGCACCAAATTATCCCGTGAGCTAGGCGCCTGGAAGGACTTTAGTAAGGCTGGTGCCCGTACTGTCCAGTTCGCACTCGCCGGTGACGGCAAACATAAAAAGGAAGTCAGTGCATGCAGAGCGCGCTACGAGATATTCACGCCCAGCGACTGCTGATCCTAGACTTCGGCTCCCAATATACCCAGCTAATCGCCAGACGTGTGCGCGAATGCGGGGTGTACTGCGAGATCTATCCGTTTGATATCAGTGACGAAGACATCGGCACTTTTGCCCCCGCGGGAGTGATTTTGTCCGGTGGGCCAGAGACCGTTACTGAAGGTACTACCCCACGCATACCCGAAAGCATCTTCTCGCTTGATGTCCCCGTGCTCGGCATCTGTTATGGGCTTCAGGCCATAGCGGCCCAGCTAGGAGGCGAGGTGGTGGCATCAAATCTCAGGGAGTTTGGCCACGCGCAAATGCAAGCTGAGCAAAACAGCATATTGCTTAATTCGGTGTTTGATGACGTTCGACAGGTAAGCGTATGGATGAGTCATGGTGACAAAGTCTCGGCGCTTCCCAAGGGCTTCGTCTGCACCGCCAGTTCGCCGAATGCGCCTTACGCCGCAATCGAAAACCCAGAACGACGCCTTTTTGGGGTGCAGTTCCACCCGGAGGTAACCCATACCGATAAGGGTGAAGCGCTGATACGGCGATTTGCTCGCGATCTGTGTGGCTGCCAAGGGGACTGGACGCCGGCCAATATCGTCGATGACGCCATCGCCTCCATTCGTGAGCAGGTGGGCGAAGACAAAGTTGTGCTGGGGTTATCTGGGGGTGTTGATTCGTCTGTCGTGGCCGCTCTGCTGGCAAGAGCCATTGGCGAGCAATTGACCTGCATCTTTGTCGACAATGGCCTGCTGCGAAAAAACGAGAGCGAAGAGGTTCGTGCCGCATTCTCCGGTGCCATGGGTGATGGCACGCTGGACAAGCTCAATATCATCACCGTGAATGCTCAGGCTGAATTTCTCGACAAGCTATCTGGGGTCGAAGACCCCGAGACTAAGCGCAAAATCATTGGCGCCACATTTATCGACGTATTTGACCGAGAAGCCACGGCCCTCCAGGGCGTGAATTGGCTGGCACAGGGCACGATCTATCCAGACGTGATCGAATCTGCCGCCTCAAAGTATGGCAAAGCCCATGTAATCAAGTCCCACCACAACGTGGGTGGCCTGCCTGAACGCATGACGCTGAAACTGGTGGAGCCACTGCGAGAACTGTTCAAAGACGAGGTACGCAAAATAGGCCTGCACCTGGGCCTGCCGAAATCATTGATATTTCGTCACCCATTTCCAGGCCCGGGTCTTGGTGTGCGCATACTGGGCGAGATCAAACCCAGCTATACGGATGTGCTGCGTGAGGCCGACGCGATTTTTATACGAGAGCTACGTGATGCCGACTTATATGATCAAGTCTCTCAAGCCTTCGCAGTCTACTTGCCCGTAAAGTCCGTAGGCGTAGTCGGCGACGCCCGTCGATATGAGCATGTGATTGCGCTTAGGGCGGTGGAGACCATCGACTTTATGACCGCGCGCTGGGCGCATTTGCCTTATGAATTTATTGAGCACGTGTCGAACCGCATCATTAATGAGATAGCGGCTGTATCGAGGGTGGTATACGACGTTTCTAGCAAACCCCCGGCCACGATTGAGTGGGAATAGGGTCGCCGCAGGTTGGCGATATTTGGGTTCTTGCCTGAGCCCTTGCGAGTTATCTTAGGAACAGTGAAGCCCAGCTTCCCCTAAAATAACGAGGTTCGAGGGAGACCCATATGGCACACCAACGCTTCGATGTTGCCGTTATTGGCGGCGGTATTGCCGGTACCTCGGTTGCGGCTGAGTTATCCAAGGACCGTCGAGTTCTGCTGCTCGAGATGGAAAGTCAGCCCGGCTACCACACCACAGGGCGTTCGGCGGCTGTATATGCCGCGGTTTATGGGCCAAGTCCCATTCGTGCGTTAACCCGTACGTCCCGAGCATTTTTTACAAGCCCATCGGCCAGTCACTTTAGTACAGCACTGTTTCGCCCGCGGCCCATTATGATGATCGCCCGGCAAGAACAAGCGCTTGCACTCGACCAGACCATTGCTGAAGTGGGCGTTATGACGCCGGTCGAGCGGATTAACGAATCTGCGATACGCAAGCTTAACCCCCTAGTGAAGACGGGCTATGCCAGTGCAGCGATGCTGGATATGAGCGGCGAAGACATTGATGTTGCCGCATTGCATCAGGGGTACTTGCGCCAATTTCGCGATTTTGGTGGTGACCTTCGCTGCAATGCAACAGTCCTCGGTCTGACGCACACGGGCCGGGACTGGCAAATCAATACCGGGGGCGGAGAGTTTACCGTCGACACGATTGTCAATGCGGCGGGGGCCTGGGCGGAGCACATCGGTGGGTTGGCCCAAGCTGAGTCCATAGGGTTAATACCCAAACGGCGGACTGCGGCCATTGTCGCGGCTCCTACCGAGCTGGCTCCCAATACTTTGGCTTCCTTACCCATCACCATCGATATCGAAGAAAATTTCTACTTAAAGCCTGATGCGGGGCGGCTCTTGATATCACCTGCGGACGAAACGCCATCACCGGCCTGTGACGCGCAGCCGGAGGATATGGATATCGCCCTGTGTGTTGAACGGATCGAGCAGGCCTTTGATTTGCAGGTGCACCGAATTGAATCAAAGTGGGCAGGACTGCGCAGCTTTGTCGTGGACAAGTGCCCGGTTGTCGGCTATTCCACCACCGCACCCGCATTCTTTTGGCTGGCTGGGCAGGGGGGTTATGGTATTCAAACCGCACCAGCGCTCGCGCGGTTGGCGGCCTCGCAAGTGTTGCAGCGCCCGATGCCTGAAGATATCGCGGCCGAAGGCGTTGATCTGTCTGAGATTGATCCGTCGCGGCTCGCTAACCGCGCCGAATAAAAACTGTGTAGGCTAAGCGTGTTTTGTTGAGGGGATTGTCTTACGAATGAAAGTACTTATTGCCGGTCTGGGCACAGAGACCAATAGTTTTTCACCAATTCCTACGGGGCGACTATCGTTCGAGGACAGCTTCGTGTCCCGCAAATCAACGTCGATTAGGCCCAATATGTTTTCGGCACCGCTGCATGAGTGGCGCAAAGCGGCCGAGCAACGCGGCTGGGAATTGATTGAGAGTTTTGCGGCCTTTGCAGAACCGGCAGGGCCTACGGTCCGCGAGGTATACGAGGAGTACCGTGACGAAATCCTCACAGATCTCGCAGCAACTCAGCCAGATATTGCGCTCATTAGCATGCACGGGGCCATGGCGGCCGATGGGTACGACGATTGTGAGGGCGACCTGCTCAAGTGCGCCCGGCAGGCCTTGGGGCCTAAGCAGACGGTGATTGGTGTTGAGCTAGATCCTCACTGCCATCTCACCCAAGACATGCTGGATAACGCTGACTTGATTGTCGCTTACAAGGAATACCCGCATACCGACAGCCCAGATCGGGCTCGAGAGCTTTTCGAACTGGCAGCCGATACGGCGGAGGGAAAGATCCGCCCGGTGATGCGGGATTACGAGTGCCGCATGCTGACCATGTATCACACGCCCAATCAGCCGGTGCGTGGCTTTGTTGATGAGATGCAGCAGCGCGAGGGGCAGGGTGGGGTCCTGAGTCTGTCCCTCGCCCACGGTTTTCCTTGGGGTGACGTTGAGCGAGTGGGTACAAGAATTCTGGCGATTTGCGACGGCGATGCCGATCAAGCGGCGGCAGTGGCTGAAGAGTTTGGTCGCAAGCTGTGGGATCTCAGAGAGGCCTTGGCAGTTGATTGGCCCGATATTCCAGCCGCCATAAGTCGTGTTGAATCTTTCGTGCCCAGTGGGAAACCACTGGTGCTCGCGGACTTCGCGGACAATGTCGGGGGTGGCGCACCCTCAGATTCGACCTTCGTTTTAGCGGAAGTACTCAGGCGTGATGTGAAGAATATCGCTCTCGGTATCTTCTGGGATCCGCTTTTGGTGAGAACCTGCTTGGATGTCGGTGAGGGCGGCATTTTGCAGGCTCGCATTGGCGGCAAAGTGGGCCTTATGTCCGGCCAGCCCATAGACCTAAGCGTCAAGGTTTGTGCGATAAAGCACAAAATGACTCAGCTTATGGGCAAGACCACGATGTTAATGGGCACAGGGGTTTTACTGGAAGCAGATGGCGTCTACTTGGTGGTAAGCGATATCCGAACCCAAACGTTTCACCCTTCGGCCTTTACTGACCTAGGGCTGGATCTGGCAGCCCTAAAAGCCGTCGTCGTAAAGTCCTCGCAGCATTTTTATGCGGGTTTTGAGTCCATCGCCGCAGAAATCATTTACATCAAGGGGCCTGGTGCGATCACGCCAGACTACACGATCATCCCCTTTACCAAGCGCGATGATCGATACTGGCCAAAAACCGAGAACCCTTTCGCTACTAAGTAACAAGCGGCTGAGCAGATCAGTATCAATCGATGATTAGGTTGCGGTAGCTGTTAACGTGCGGGTCGCTCTTGACTGTGCGAGGTCATGATCGGCCTGACGTTGCGTTTCATGCAGCACCGCGGCCATCGATCTAACCCCAGGCGCTTCTCATCAAGCCTAATGGCCCGAAGTTCACTGGGTAGTGTGTTTTCAGGAATCTCGCGAAAGCCAAGTGTTTGGTAATAAGGCGCATTCCAAGGAACCCCACAAAAGGTCGACAAAGTTAAAGCCGATAACCCGTGCGATGCTGCCCAATGCTCGACTGAGTCAATCAGGGTGCTGCCAATTCGATTCCTAGCGTGCTCTGGCGTCGCAGAGACTTGATCTATGTGCGCATGCGGGCCCAGGGGTCTTGCCATGATGTAGGCGACGGGCCTATCTGATTCATCCACAGCGACCCAGATTCGTTGGTCGCTGCAGTACTGCTTGAGGACGACAATACTGGGTGGCTCGTCATTGGCGATTTCAGACATGTCGTATTGCTCGAAAGCTGCGCCCGCCATGCGCTCGATCTTGCGGATGACCGCAAAATTATTCGGCGTTGCATGACGGATTATGACGTTCAGGAGCTGACCCTTTTCCTGTAAAACTGCGATCGACACTTTGTATCCATAGGGCTTTCTCTGATGCAGTTGCGCGATCGGCTCAAGGTTATACATTGTCGTATTAAATGATAAGAAAGCAGTAACCTGGGCAACTAGAACAATAAGAACAAAACTGCGGTATGCCGCCTCTTATAAAGGCAAGCATCGAACCGCACCAAGAGAGGACAGACAAACTTTGGCAACCACAGCAGATTACGCGGAACAAGTTTACGCTGGTGTTTTAGGTAAGGTTATCGGCGTCTATTTGGGGCGACCGTTCGAGGGCTGGTCCTACGAACGCATCCAGCAGCGTCTGGGCGATATCGATTACTACGTGCACGATAAACTCGACGTGCCACTGATCGTGACCGACGACGACATCGCGGGAACATTTACCTTCTTGCGCGCTTTGGAAGATCACGGCACCAATCCCGATATCAGCTCGAAAGACATTGGTGAAAGCTGGCTCAACTATCTGATAAAGAATAGAAGCGTGCTCTGGTGGGGCGGTTTGGGCCAGTCCACTGAGCATACGGCATATCTGCGCCTGGCCAGCGGCATCGAAGCACCCTTGAGCGGCTCAATGGCCACGAACGGTCAAGTGGTGGCTGAGCAAATTGGCGCTCAGATCTTTATCGATGGTTGGGCCATGGTGGCGCCAGGAGATCCAGATCAAGCCGTAAAATTTGCCGAGGCTGCAGCCAGAGTAAGTCACGATGGAGAAGCCGTCTATGGCGCGAAGATGCTGGCCGCCATGGAATCCATGGCCTTTGTTGAAAACGACATCCAGCAACTTATCGATATTGGTCTTACCTATATTCCAAAGGATTCCGTCATTGCGCGGATGATTGCAGATCTGAGGGCGTGGCATGAGGTTGAGAAAGATTGGCGCGGCACAAGAGAATTGCTTGCCGCTAACTACGGTTACGACAAGTATGGCGGTAATTGCCACATGGTGCCCAACCACGGTTTGATCATTCACTCGCTGCTTCATGGTGACGGTGATTTTTCCAAGACGCTGAAAATCGTAAATACCTGTGGTTGGGATACGGACTGCAACTCCGGCAATGTGGGTTGCCTGATGGGCATTCTGGTTGGGGTAGAAGGCATCGATGCCGGTCTTGATAGAGGATTTGATTGGCGCGGGCCTGTCGCTGATCGACTCTACAGCCCAACCGCGGACGGTGATCGATGCATCAGCGATTGTGCGCGCGAAGCCATGCAGATCATAAATATGGGTCATACGCTCGCGGGCGAAGACCGTTTTGAGCCTAAGCAGGGTGCGCAGTTTCACTTTACCTTTAAAGGCTCGGTACAAGGCTTTCAAGTAAAATCAGGCACTGCCCAGGTAAGTAACCCAAGCGGTGGATCCCTGCGCATCGCTGGCGAGGCAGGAGCGCGCGTCGGCACGCCGGTGTTTGCACCATCCGTCGAAGTCGCCGAATACTTCGAAAAATCGCACTACACACTGATGGCGTCACCGCGCATATTTCCTGGGCAGCATCTTCGCGCAGGACTTTCATCGCCGGACGCGAATTTGTATGTCGCCTATTACGGCGAGAATGATGAGGTGTGCTTTATTGACGTCGATGCCCCCGATGATCCTTTGGAGCCATCGATCCAGGTACCTTGCGTGTCTGGTCCCATTTTTGAGGTCGGAGTGCGGCTGAATAAAGACGTTTCTATCGAACTCGACCATTTGGGTTGGCGGGGTAATCCTCAAGTGGTCTTTGAGCGACCCAAGCATAGGGGCCGGATGTGGAAGCGCGCATGGGTCGATGCCGTTGACCAACTTGTAAGCTGGACCGAAATGTTCCGATTGGTGCAAAACGAAGGCTTGGGCATGATCTCTCAAGGCACCCGCGAGTGGACTGACTATATCGTTCGCGCAGATGTCACCCCGCATCTCGCTACGCGTGCGGGTATTGCCGCTAGGGTGCAGGGACTGACGCGCTTCTATGCGTTGATGGTCACCCGGGATCAAAAAGTCCAGCTCGTCAAAAGCCTGCATCAAGAAAGCGTGTTAGCCGAGAGCGAATTTGGCTGGTCTTTTGGCGATACCTTGCATATGAGCCTGGGTGTGGATGGCGATGAACTGTGGGGCGAAATAAACGGCCAGGTGGTGCTGTCGGCCCGGGACTCGTCATTGGACAGTGGTGCGATCGGCTTGGTTATCGCAGACGGGCGCAGTGCTACTCACAAAGTCGAAGTGACCAAGACTGATTAGCGCGCTAGCAAGTCTATCCGTTTGGGCCTGAAGGGCTGCATGAGCCCTGGCGGGCGAGTAACCAAAAACAGAACCCAATTAGCATGGGTATTGTTAGGCTATTGCCCGAACACAGCGCCAGAAGAACGGGGAGTAAGAATGAACGACACAAACACGGTCGCCGCACCAACTTTTATTTCATTGGATGAGGCCGCCGCCTTGGGTGAGGGAACGCGCATAACCTTCGTCCCTGGTGTTCAGGCCCTGTAAGCCGAGGCACTGAAAAATATTTGTTTCGTGAAGAACATCCCAGTGATTCGAGCCTTGCACCCCATGATGGGTGTGGATAAGGAGACTGGGGAGGACCGTCAGCGGCGGCTCTTTGAGCTCACCAGTCAAACCAGTTTGCCCACAATGTTCTATAACGACGAACGCCCCAGGAATGTTTGGATCGAGCAACTTGCGCTTGCAGAACGAATTGGCGGTGCAGACAGCCCGGCTCTGATTCCTGCAGATTTCGAGCAGCGTGCGCAGATGTTAGGACTGTGCGCCGTTGTTCTGGGAGAGGACGGACTCGTATGGAATATGCGCATTATGAATGACGGCCCCCTGGGTCGAAAATACGGCTACAGCGATGAGGCCAGCGCAGCGGCGCCGGGCAAAGTTGCCGAAGTGATCGCCTTGCTTGATCGCCAATTGCATAAACAGGCCGAGCGGGGTTCGAAATATCTCATCGGCGACGCGGTGACGGCGGCTGATCTTTACTGGGCCACCATGAGCATGTGTGTTTCGGACACGCCTCCAGAGATCATGCCGGCGACCCAGCAAAACCAGGGAATGCTGAAATTTTTCGCCGCCAATTCGAAAGTGCCAGCAATCGCGGATGTTCTTACCAGCCGAGTTCAGGAGCATCAGCATTATATCTTGACGACCTACTGCGAAACGCCTGCGGTATTGGGCGGCAATCCGCTTTAGCTGCCGACCTCTCACCCTACCTGCCATCATTGGCGGATAGGTAAAGCAAAAATCAAGGTAGCTGAAACAGATCTTCGACCGAGCAACCGAGGGTTGCAGCAATTTTGAGGGCCAGCACGGTAGAAGGGATGTAAACGCCGTTTTCAATGGCGTTTATGCTCTTGCGAGACACTTCGGCACTTTCGGACAATTCTTGCTGAGTCAGGCTCGCGGTCTTTCTCAGCTCTTCCAAATTGTTGCGCAGCTTTTTGTGGTGTTTACCCACGCGCTACTTTTCTTCAAATTTTTCAACGGCACTGGTGATTTCTTCGCTAGTGTTCGGGAAGAAATAACCGGCAATCATCACACCCGCGCCGATGGCGCCAACCAGCAGACCAATACCCTCGAAAAATCGTCCAAGTACAATCATGCCAAGTAGGTAAATGCCGACACCAACGAATAAGGTAATCACGCCCCCGCGTCGATAGTCGACTGGCTCTTTTTTGCGCTCATCAAAAATGCCCAGTAGTTGCTCGACTTTCCTGGGATCGTCGAGATGCTTGGCAATATCTAATACCGTTTGGCGTTTATCCTTATCCTCTTGATACAGCCAGAAGAAGACGGCTAACGGTATTATGATTCCTGTAAGAACCCCGAGAATTGGTACCAAATCACTCATTGCTTGCGCCCCTGAAAATGTAACGCAAACGTATCAATGGCGTAGTGAAAAGTATACGTTACAAAAAAGAGAGTTAGCCATTTTGTGAGATCGCTCACAGTTACTCTTAGTCGGAGCCCGCCAGTGATCTTGGGTCTCTGGCGAGGGTACACGCCCGATTATATTAGGCTGATTGGGTGTATTTGATCGCCCGAGCAAAGCGCTCAAGCAGACTGTCTAGTGATATTGAGGCATCGGTATGACCAAACACGAGCCTGTCCGGCCGTAGCAGCAGGCCACTACCGGCGCCGAGCGCGTCAGGAAACCTGCCGTGCACGAACGCTAGCTCGGAAATATCAATCACTTGAATCTTCAGCGCATTTATCAACTCGACACTTGCTGCATTGAATTGCGGTGGACCATGGCTAATGACAGCAAAGTGCGGGCCGATGAGTTCATCGAAGCGAACGTCAGTACCACTTGAATTACGCACAACAGGTTGGGGTAGCAGGTATCCGGTCGCTCCTTCATTAGACACCTGCTCAGTCAACACGGCGCCGGATCGAATAGGAGGCTGCTCACGGCCTTGGCCGTAACCGGACTTTCGGGAGTTTTGCCGCATTTTCGGCGGTTCTTTACCCGCGCGCTCAGCCGCCTCCGCCGCCGCCAGGTGTTGCATGAGTTGACCCATGTCTACAGCCCATGAAACGAGATCGTGTGCATGGTCGTCGCGTTCGGCTTGGTAAGTGTCGAGCAGTGATGATGCGCAAATGCCGCTAAGCACAAGTGGCACCTTCCATGCCAGGTTAATCACATCCCGCATCCCGGCATTCATGCCTTGGCCCAAAAACGGCGGGGTTTGATGAGCAGCATCGCCCGCAAGAAAGATCCGGTCTTTTTGCCATGTGTCCGCTATCGCCGCATGAAACTGATAAACCGCAGCGCGACGAATATTGTAAGTGTCTCTGGGCGTCCATGCTTCCAACAAGTCATGTATGTTCTCGTGTTGGAGCATCTGGGCCGCGGTCTCGCCTGCATTCAGCTGAAATTCCCAGCGGCGGTAAGGGTCCTTGGTAGCGATATAGGTATGAATCCGATCAGGGTCGCAAACTTGAAGTACCTCGTTGGGCAGTGCATGAGGTTTGATCATCTCCACGTCAACGACTAGCCAGTCTTGATCGTAGCCAAGGTCCTGCCAATCAATGCCCAGTGCCTTGCGCGTCGGGCTGTTCGCGCCATCGCAGGCCACCAGATAGTGGGCTTTTAGCGTTTCCTCGTGATCTGGCCCTCTCGCCAGTACCCTCACCTGTCCGGGGTCGTTAGTGAGCTGAGTCATCTCGTAACCAACGTAGGCGGTCACGTCGGCATGAGATCGCGCTGTCTGCCGCAGAAAAGCCTCCAGCTCCGGCTGGTCAAACATGTTCGCTGGCTGCCAGCCGTTGCTGCCCATGGGCTGCGCATTGACGCCGAACAACCACTCGCGTTTGGCGTTTGCAAAGCCTGCCCGCTCGCCATCACGAAGCGGCTGCATCATCTGCTGCACGGTTGTCGCAAGCCCTGCAGGCTGCAGCGCGCGAATGATTTCTCCATCCAGGTTTACCGCTCTTGGCAGGGTGTATACATCGGCCTCTTTTTCGATGGCGGCAACTTTCAGTCCAGCCTCAGCGAACAAGATTGCGCCCAAACTCCCTACCGGGCCAAGGCCGATAATGAGCACATCGAAGATGGCGTCTTTGGCTTCTGGGCTCATCGAATGATGGCGGTATCAGGCTCTGTGATCACTTCATTTTCGATAAAGCCAAGGCCTTCGATCTCGACCCTCACCGTGTCGCCAACCTGGAGCGTGGCTTGCGGCTGCATGGCAGCGCCCACGCCACTCGGAGTGCCGGTAGCGATGACGTCACCGGGTTCAAGGGTAAAGGCCGTGCTCAAGAATTCGATAATGTCGTAGCAGTCAAAGATCAAATCGTCAGTATTTGTTTCTTGGCGCAGCTCGCCATTGACGAACGTGCGTAGCATGAGATTGTGCGGATCGACCTCATCAGGTGTCACGATGGCAGGGCCAAAGGGGTTATGTGTGTCCCATGACTTGCCCATGGTGAACTGCGGTGGGGTTGCCAAAAACTGCCACTCTCGAACGCTCACATCATTTAGCACACAAAAGCCCGCAATCACCTTGCTGGCGTCCGCCTTGCTCACGCGACGGCAGCGTTTGCCAATCACTACTCCAAGTTCGCCCTCATAGTCGAGCATATTTGTTTCGTTGGGCGAGTGGATGGGTGCGTATGGGCCATTGGCAGAGGTTGCCTGTTTGGTAAACACGACCGGCTGTTTGGGGATATCCATGTTGCTTTCTTCGGCGTGGGCGCGGTAATTCAGCCCAATGGCCAGAATCTTGGGTGGTCTCTCTATGGGAGCTTCAATCACAACATCGGGTATCGAAAAATGGGCCGTAGCGCTCGTGTGTTTTGCCGCCTCCTGCATTGCTGCATCGCCGGCCTGCAAAAGGCTGAGCATGTCCTGGGGTAGGCTGGGCGCGGCTTGAGATAGATCGACAACGTGGTGGTCCTGAAGCAGGCCGATGCGAGTGCGCGATGCCTCGGTAAAAGTAATCAGTTTCATATTGGATTCCGTATCGATGTGAATAAGTCGGCGACGGCGTTGGCATGTGCCTCAACGGCGTCTGGATCAAGGGGGTTTTTTCCAGATAGCGCTCGAGCCTCCGCGGCATTAGAAAAAATCAGCGTCGCCGCGCCGGTAAGTGCGTAGTAAAAGTGATGGTCGTCCATTTTCGGAGCAACGCCGAGCTCGGCGGCCTGATTAAAGATGCGGCATACTTGCTCGTACCACGGACGCACGGAGCGCTCCAACAACCACGCCAAGCGCCAATCGTGAGCCATACCCTCTTGAATCATCAGCCGGTTGAGCTCTGGATGCTTGGCGCAAAACGCGACGTAAGCGCGCACAAAAAAATACAGCCTGGCGTCTTCATCCATTTGTTTCACGGTTTCCAGGGCAGTGCCAAGATCACGCTCCGTCATGGACATCAGATGGTCGGCGGCAGCTTTCCAGAGCGCTTCTTTTGAGCCGTAGTGATAGTTGATCAGCCCTCGCTTAACCCCTGCTTCGGTCTCAATGCTGCGGGTGGAAGAAGCGTCGTACCCCCGGGTGGAGAATGCCAGCAAGGCCGCGTTGACCAACTTAAGCTTGGTCGCGTCGGCGTCGCGAAGCTTGTGTTCACAGTGAGTTGTCGTGATTTGCGCTGCGTTTTGCATCTTCAAGGTAGAATTGAACTTGTGTCGCGTAGGGTCACTTTATATATTGCTTGTCGATTGGCAAGTTAAAGGTGAGGGAACGATGGCGATTATCAAAGACGTGCTCTATGTCAGATTTCGTGTCACAGACCTGCAAGCTCAGCAGCGTTTTTTAGACGATTTCGGGTTTCAAACCTCAATCGACGATGGATTGTTGTTGGCACGAGGCACTGACGGCAGCCCGTACATCTACCTTGCTGAAGAGTCCAGCGAGCCTGCATTTGTCAGCGTCGGTTTTGCCGCGGAGTCTGAAGCCGCACTAAAAGAAGTTGCGGCCATCGACAGTGTGCCGATTGAGTCGAATACGTTGCCCGGGGGCGGCCTCATCGCGCGACTGACGGACCCCAACGGTTTCGCAGTGGAAGTAGTTGCCAATATCGCTGATAGGCCGCTTCTCACCGAGGCTGTACGTTCTGACTTCAATGATGGTGTCGAAAAACACCGCCTCGGCGAGCGCGTTGCCTTTGCCGCACCCGAGTGTCTGATCAAACGTCTGGGCCATGTGGTGCTCATGGTTAATGACTTTAGCGAGACCTTCGAGTGGTATCAGCGTCGGCTGGGCCTGTTGATCTCTGACGAGATCGTCATGGACAAAGATGGTCAAGAACAAACTTTAGGGGCCTTCACGCGCTGCAATCGAGGCGAGGAGTATGTGGATCATCACACGATGTTTTTCATAAACGCAGGTCATTCGGATTTCAATCATGCAGCGTTTGAAGTCGGAAATTGGGATGTGCTGATGCAAAGCCACTATGCACTGAAGAAAGCAGGACACCAGCACTCCTTTGGTGTGGGTAAGCACATTTTGGGCAGCCAGACATTCGATTACTGGAAAGATCCCAATGGCTTCATGCTTGAGCATTTCACTGACGGCGATCTTTTCAATGAGTCGTTTGGCCCCCACAAGCGCAGCCCTGCAGATCTTCTCGGTACGCACTGGGGACCCGAAGGCATGCCGGGCCAATAAGCGATGCCAGCTGATTTGAGCGTACTCATTGGTGCGGGGCTTATGACCTCTGCCTTGCTGGGTTTGACACTTTTTTTGCGTGAGCGCGCACTACGATCAACTCGGCCTGTCCCGCCGGGGTTTCAGGAGCACATCAATCTGCCCTTTGACGCCCAGTGGACGCTGTATCACAACTCGTTTTCTCTTTGTTCGAAAAAGATCCGTGTTTGCTTGGCGGAGTATGGTGTGCCATACGACAGTATTGTGATCGACCTTATCGAGACAGGCCGTTATCAAAACATCAGCCGCGAGTTCCTCAAGGTTAATCCCGCCGCCACTGTGCCGGTGCTGTTACACAACGGGCACCCGATTTACGAGTCTCACGAGCAACTGGGCTATGTGGCGTCAACGGTCGATGAGGCTGGTCTGCTGGTACCTCAGGATATTCAGTTACGCCATGTGATGGACGCATGGGTGCAAAAAACGTCACTACTCGGCGACGATCCGATTGACTCACCTGAAACAACTGCGGGCAATGCTGCGCCTGGACTAACCATTCCAATCTTTGCCTCCATGGTGGCGAAGATCCCAACCTGGAAGATCGTTGAGGGACTGCTCTTTCACCGTATTAAGCAGCGGGCTGCCTTCTTCTTGCTTATGAAGCTGGCCGGACTGCAGAAAGTTCTCTCACTAAAGCCTGTTACCGGCATCCTCAATCGGTCTGCCAAGGCTATGGCTATTCATCTGGATGATCTGGAGGCACAGCTCGGGAGCAGCGGCGGTCCCTGGATATGCGGCGATCAGTTCACCCTTGCCGACGTGGGTATGATGGTGATCCTTGATCGGCTACGAGAAGGTGATTGGCTTGAACTACTCGTCCATCAGCGACCTGTGCTGGCAGCCTATTGGCAGAAGCTGCAGCAGAGGCCAAGTTATCAAGCAGGGTGTACGGACTTCGCGCATTCCCTTGTAACCGAGGCGACAGTTGAACTGACAGCCCTTAAACAAACCGGGCGGTGGCCATCAGAAAGCCCTCGGTAATGATTCGGCAGCTTAATTGTCCCGCTGTCTGGTGGCGGCTTCGGCCCAAGGCATGCGCGTCTCTTCGCCACCGAAGGTATCCCAGGACTCATCGGTAGAGAACTTCACCGACTCTCGTTTGGGTATGCTCAAAAGAGCGGAGCGCATTTGCTCGAATCGCTCCGGGAATTGTTCCTGAAGATCGTCGAGCTCGCTGGGGTCGGTTTGGATGTTATGCAAATACCAGGTGTCTGATTTCAGAAACTCGGGTACTACGGGTAGTGAACCCTCACGCACGATCTTCCAAGGCCAGTCGATCATAGCTTGGTTGTCAAAGTTGGCGACGACAATGGGGCTTGGCTGTAGTGGCCTGTTGTCGAGCAACGCACCCTTAAGGCTGCGTCCATCCACCTCTGGGACTTCTAAGCCCGCGATGTCCATCAAAGTTGGCAGCATATCGGCGATATGGACGACCTGAGAAAAAGGCTTGGCGGATTCTATTTTTTCGGGCCACCAGATTGCGGCAGGGACGCGAATGCCGCCCTCGAAAACGCTACCCTTGCCCTGCTTGAGAGTGCCATTACTGCTGTAGCCATCGCGCATGGGTGGAATCAACATCTCAATCAACCAGGGCTTTGGTGAAGAACCACCGTTGTCGCTGGCAAAGACAATCACAGTCTCCTTCCCCCAGGGCTGACGCATTAAGCTGTCAAGGATCTCGCCTATCGCACTGTCTAGCGAGGCGATCATGCGCAGCAATGTTGCGCGCCCTTGATGTTTCACACCCTCATTGTCCGGTTCCTCAACCGGTGTGTGTATGGCATTGAAAGACACGAATAGAAACAGCGGATCATCCTGTCTTTTACGGTTCTCGATTCGATTAATGGCCGCACTCTTAATGAGGTCGGTGGTATAACCTTCTTCACGCAGGGTGGCACCGTCTTTCTGCCAGTCCAGTCCGCCAGAAAACACATGATCAAAATAGCCAATGCCGCCGTTGAGGTGGCCGTAAAAAGAGTCGAAGCCTCGCTGTTGCGGCCAATAGGCGGTATTCGCATTACCCAAATGCCATTTACCCACGAGGTGAGTTTGGTAACCGGCCCTCTTCAGGTAGTCAGCCATGGTTTGCCACTGCAGAGGCAGGCCCTCATTCGAATGCCATTGGATGGGTCCATTGACGCCATGGGTCGTGGAGAATTGACCCGTTAGCAAGGAGGCGCGGGTAGGTGAGCATGTTGGGTTCACATAGAATCGGTCAAACTCGACGCCGTTGGCGGCAATAGCATCAATGTTGGGAGACGCGATCTGTGGGTCGTGATAGCCAACATCTCCCCAACCAAGATCGTCGACTAACAAAATTAGTATGCTGGGTTTGGGCAGGTCTGCGGCTGCTGCATTTTGTGCCTCGGCAGAACTCACTGCACTCGATAGCGCGGCGGCTAACGCAATGATTTGCGTAAACAGTCGGCGACTTGGCTTCATATGCGCATCCTATTTTTGTTGGTTTTTCGCTCTCGCGCTCAGGTGGACGTAAGGATATTTTTCAAGCATGTTCCCGACATAGGGTAGCGAGAATATAGATGCCAGACCATGCCGGAGGCTGCCACTGTGGAGCCGTCAGATTTACAGTCCAATTAGACTCGCCTCAAATCGGTTTATACCGCTGTGACTGCTCCCTGTGCCGTAAAAAAGGCATCATCATGAAAGCCGTTCCGGTAGCGGACTTTATTTTGCATGCGGGAGCAGAGCAACTTAGCCTGTATCAGTGGAACAAACATATCGCTGAACATTTCTTTTGTTCAATCTGTGGTGTTTATACCCACCATCGGCGTCGGCGCGATCCGACCCAATACAGCATCAATATCGAATGCTTAGACAACCAACCGATTCCTGAGAGTGCGTGGGTCGGTTGGGCGAATGGCTCAGAGCATGATTGAAAGCATCGACTGTCGAGCGCAAAAAAAGGGGCCACGGCCCCTTTTTTCGTTACAACTGGCTGGGTTAGGTTCCAGTCCAGTTTGGTGGACGCTTCTCGGCGAAGGCGACCGGGCCTTCCTTGGCATCGTTTGACGCAAAAACGGATTTTTGCAGGGGTACCTGCATCTCCCAAAGCTTGTCTTCCTCGATGCCCATGGCGGCGGCCCGCACCAGAGACTTGGAGGCCTTAACCGCAAGGGGGGCATTTTCCGCAATGCGTTCGGCAAGGGCGATGGCAGCGTTTAGTGCTTCGCCGGGTTCGGTCATCTCGCTCAACAAGCCTGCGTCTAAGGCTTCTTGCGCCGTAATAGGCTCGCCTGTCAGCGCCATTTCCATGGCCTTGGCGTAGCCGACCCGCGAAGGCAGTCGAAAAACGCCTCCCGCGGCGGCAAAGAGACCAACTTTGACCTCGCGGATGCCGATCTTGGCATCGCTGGCGGCCACGATTAGGTCGCAGGTAAGCATGACCTCACAACCACCCGCTAGGGCAAAACCATTGACCGCTGCAATGAGAGGCTTCTGTGCTCCAGAACGCACGAACTTGTTCAGCGGGCCGATGTCTTCGCCTCGAGCAAAAGCCTTCAGGTCCATGCCGGCGCAAAAGGCGCGACCGGTGCCGGTGATCACACCTGCTACCAATGAATTGTCCGCATCGAGCTCTTGGATAGCCGTCCACAGCCCATTCGATAGCGCACCATTAATGGCATTCATGGCCTCTGGTCGGTTTAGGGTAATCACCATGACGCCGCCACGGCGCTCAACAATGACTGCTTGTTCTTCGCTCACTACTCTCTCCCTCAGATAATGTTGGGTCTAAGCATCGCATGAAGTGTCGGTCGAGCAAACCGCCGACTCGGTAACGGTTGTCGGCGTGCTGTATCATCCATGCAGGAGCTAAAGGGTTCTCGGTAAATGGAACGGACAGAATGGTCACATTGGAAGGCACGATTTACGCGCCGCCGGATCAGCTAGAAGCAACTCAGACAGCTCTAGCTGAACATATCGCGCTGACACGGGCAGAAAGCGGCTGCCTGTCCTTCGAGGTCTTACCTAACCCTGACAATCCACTCGCGTTTCAGGTCAAGGAAGCCTTCATCGATGCGGAGGCCTTTGCAGTTCATCAAGCTCGCACAGGCGCGAGTTATTGGGGCAAGCTGACTCGAGGGTTCGAGCGTGAGTATCAGACCCACGGTTTGGATCAGCCTGTGAGCTTAGACGAATCCTTTATGCATCTCGCCTTGAAGCTGGCCGATCGGGCTGCTGAGACTGGGGAGGTGCCTGTGGGGGCGGTTCTGATTCGTGACGAGCAGGTGATTGGTGAGGGATACAATCAACCCATTAGCGGACTTGATCCTACGGCCCATGCCGAGATCGTTGCGCTTCGACAAGCGGCACTATCTCGGGGTAACTATCGATTACCGGCGTCTACCCTTTACGTCACCATCGAGCCTTGCCTGATGTGCGTAGGCGCCTTGATTCACGCCAGAGTCGATCACGTTGTTTTTGGTGCGCGGGAACCTAAGACCGGTGCTCTTTTGAGCCATCCCTGCTTGGATGCGTATCCGAGTAACCATCGGTTTAAAGTGACATCGGGGGTGTTAGGAGAAGTTTGCGGGCAGCGAATGAGTCGATTCTTTGCGGCCAAGCGTTAAAGATTCAATGCATTGGTTTATGATGGATCGGGTCTTTTACAGCTACAGGCGGGCACCTTGAACGCGACCTCCGATACCGCGCCACCCTTACTTCTCGATGGCCCGGCAGCCCTCTCTGTTTTCGCGCTCGCTAAGATACAGGCCGAAATCCCATCGGTGGTTTACGCCGAATTTGTCCACGTGCTGCAGCTGCGGAGCGAGCTGAACCAGGATGAGTCCAGACAGGTACACCAACTTCTCACCTACGGACCGACTCTTGAGCTACCCACAAAGCAGGGTAGACGGCTGACGACTGTATTACCGCGTAGCGGAACCATTTCGCCATGGTCGAGTAAGGCCAGCGATATATTTACCCGCTGTGGATTACACAGCGTGGCGCGAGTTGAGCGCGGTCTGCGCTGGTTTATTTCTGAAGACGCTGACCCCGCGAGTATCGATTTGGATCACCTGCATGATCGCATGACCGAGCAGTGCTGGGCCGAGGAGGAACTGCGATCATGGTTTGATCAGGCTGAGCCACGGCCTGTGGAGCATGTGCCGCTGGTAAGCGTGGGTTTGTCCGCGCTGCATGAAGCGAACTTGCGCTTGGGGTTGGCGCTGTCGGATGATGAGTTTGAATACCTGCAAACCGCGTATCAAAACCTGCAGCGCGACCCGACAGATGTAGAGCTGATGATGTTTGCTCAAGCGAACTCAGAGCATTGTCGACACAAGATATTTAACGCTGACTGGGTTGTGAACCAGGAGCCTCAAACCGGCTCGCTGTTCGGCATGATCCGCAATACCCATCGTCAAATTAATGGGGAGGGCATTCTCAGTGCCTACAGCGACAATGCCGCGGTGATTGAAGGACCGCAGATCGATCGGTTGTGGGTTGATCCTGGATCTAAGCACTACACGCTAACCGCGGAGCCGGCCCACATTTTGATGAAGGTGGAAACGCATAACCACCCGACGGCGATAGCCCCCTTTGCGGGTGCTGCCACGGGGGCCGGCGGCGAGATTCGTGATGAGGGCGCCGTGGGCCGTGGTTCCAAGCCCAAGGCAGGACTCACGGGCTTTACCACTTCGCATTTGAACTTACCCGAGCTGCCCCAGCCTTGGGAGCTTAAAACCGGCAAACCCGAACATATGGTTTCGGCACTGGATATTATGTTGGAAGGGCCAATTGGCGCCGCGAGCTTTAACAATGAATTTGGCCGGCCCGCCATTAACGGGTACTTCCGTACCTTTGAATATCAGGCCGACCAGAGCGAGCCTGTTCGCGGGTACCACAAACCCGTAATGATCGCCGGCGGTGTTGGCAGTGTCCGCGATGCCCATGTGCATGCTGTGGGTTTTCCTGAGGGCACCGCGCTGATGGTGTTGGGCGGCCCAGCGATGCTGATTGGTCTGGGTGGCGGTGCAGCTTCAAGTATGGCATCTGGCAGCAGTTCCACGGATTTAGATTTTGCGTCGGTGCAGCGTGGCAATCCAGAAATGGAGAGACGCTGTCAGGAAGTGATTGATCAGTGCTGCGCCATGGACGATACCAACCCCATTTTATTGATTCACGATGTGGGTGCAGGTGGTCTATCTAATGCGCTGCCGGAGCTCATCCACGATGCACACACCGGCGGTCAAATTCAGTTGCGCGATGTGTTGAGCGCTGACTCAGGCATGAGTCCCCTAGAAATTTGGTGCAACGAAGCTCAGGAGCGCTACGTGCTGGGTATCGCCGCGGATCAGCTGGCGGCTTTCGAGGCGATTTGTACGAGAGAGCGATGTCCCTATGCCGTGGTTGGCCACTCCAGGGCTGGTGATCAACTTCAGGTAACGGATCATCACTTCGATAATGCTCCGGTTGATCTGCCTCTCGATGTACTGCTCGGCAAGCCGCCGAAAATGACCCGTCAGTTTGAACGGGCATTGATTCCGCAGAGCGCCTTGAACCTCGACGACATCGAGTTAACGGAGGCCATCGACCGGGTGCTGCAGTTTCCCGCAGTAGCCAGCAAACAATTCTTGATCACGATTGGTGATCGCAGCATCACAGGCATGGTCGCGACCCAGCCGATGATTGGCCCCTGGCAGGTGCCGGTAGCCGATGCGGCGGTAACCCTCGCAGGTTACCGAACCGATGCCGGAGAGGCGTTCGCCATGGGAGAACGCAGTCCGTTAGCCCTAATTGATCCCAAGGCGGCTGCGCGTATCGCGGTCGCGGAATCTCTCACCAATATTGTGAGCGCCGATATCGAGTCCCTCTCGCGAGTCGTGTTATCGGCGAATTGGATGGCGGCGGCAGGCAGCAACGCCGAGGAGCAGGCGCTTTTTGATGCTGTTTCCGCCGTAGGGGAGGAGTTTTGCCCTGCGCTAGGGATCGCCATACCTGTCGGTAAGGACTCGCTGTCCATGCAAACCCGATGGCAAGAAGGCGATACCTCGAAAGCTGTGGTATCACCGTTGACCCTGATCGTCTCCAGCTTCGCACCGGTCAAAGATGCTCGTCTGACGGTGACACCTGAGCTTCAGGTGTGTGATGACAGTGTGCTTGTATTGCTGCATCTGGGTAGCGAACGTTTGGGTGGCAGTGCGCTAGCCCAGGTTTATTCTCAGCTGGGCGATCAAAGCCCCGACGTCGAAGACCCTCAGGCGCTGAAGGCAATGCTTAACCTTCTGATCGACTGGAAGCGGCAGGGCAAGATACTCGCCATGCACGATCGCTCAGACGGTGGCTTGTTGACCACCATGCTCGAAATGTCGTTTGCGGCGCGCACGGGCATCAACATAGAGCTCGCCGACGAGGCCTCCCTGCTGCCTGCACTGTTTAATGAGGAAATTGGCGTCGTGCTGCAAATCGCCGCCGCGGATCTTGCGGATCTCATGGCCACTTCTTTGGTGAAGGCCACTGTGGTTGGTTCGGTGCGCACTGATGATCAAGTTTTCATCCGCCAGGCAGATGAGGTTTTGTTCACAGCCTCCAGAGGTAAGCTTCAGCAGCAGTGGGCACGAACCAGTTATACGATGCAGCGCCGACGCGACTCTGCGGCCTGTGCAGATGAGGAATTTGCATCGCTTGTTAGCACGCGAGATGAGAATCCTGGCCTGAGTGCGCGGCTGACCTTTGATCCTTCTCAAGCGCCCGCTGTGATCAGCGCTGGGTCGCCTACTATTGCCATCCTGCGCGAGCAGGGCGTTAACGGTCAGGTCGAAATGGCCGCAGCCTTTACCGCGGCGGGCTTCGACTGCGTGGATCTGCATATGTCGGATTTGTCCTCTGGCGCCCGACACCTATCCCAGTTTCAGGCCGTCGCGGCATGTGGCGGATTTTCTTACGGCGACGTGCTCGGCGCTGGGGGAGGTTGGGCCAAGGCTGTGCTACTCGACAACAACCTGCGCCAGCAGTTTGCTGATTTTTTTGCCTCAGACGCCCTGGCTCTGGGCATTTGCAATGGCTGTCAGATGCTATCCCAGCTGCGTGAACTGATTCCCCAAGCCGAACACTGGCCGTCCTTCGTGCGTAACCGTAGTGAGCAATTTGAAGGCCGAGTGGTCATGGTGTGCATCGAAGACAATGCCAGCCCATGGCTGAATGACATGGCAGGCAGCGTTATCCCTGTGGCGATAGCCCACGGCGAGGGAAGGGCAGAGTTCACGGGCCCTGATGCTGCACGGATTGCTGCGCGTCAAACCGCCCTGCGATATGTAGATGCCCAGCATCAGATCGCAACCCTGTACCCCGATAACCCTAATGGTGCGCCAGATGGCCTAGCGGGGCTAACCGCAGCGGATGGTCGTGTGCTCGCCATGATGCCTCACCCGGAGCGGGTATTTCGCAGCGTTCAAAATGTATGGCGGGACCCTGCGTGGCAGGAGGAAGGGCCATGGCTGCGTCTGTTCCAAAACGCGCGAAGCTACTTCTAATTTTGCGCGTTAAGCCAGCGAAGTGTGATGCCATTCATAAAATCGTGAAGATGAGGTGGGAATTGATTCGGGGCTAATGTGATCGGCAGTTAATCCCTGCAAGCTGTCAAAGCAACGAATACTTCGCGGGGTGATTGGGTGTTTTATTTTTCAAGGTGTCGATCCCTTTTCTGCCTCGTCGTCATGCCGCTACTTTTCGCTGCTGGGTGTCAGGCTGACACGGATACCGATACTGCTACAGGCATTGAGCCATACGAGTACGCTGGCGATAGCGAATGTGATGATCGAAGTTATATCGGTGCAGGCATGGCAAGTGTGCTTGACCGTGACGATACCGGCAGGGACTCTGAGGACTGCAGACGCCTTTTGCAGGCCGGCATGATCGAGCAGGTCAGCAAGGAAAATGGCATCGCTGCGACACAGTGTGAGGCCATTGACTTTGGTGAGGACACCTCCGAGTGGGCCCATGACGGTGAGTGCGATGATCCGCGTTTTGACGGCCCCGGCACTTCATCAGTGATCTCGCTTGAAGATTTGATGATTGATGCTTCGGATTGTCGCAAGCAATGCGAGAACCAAACGATCTGGCTACGTAAAGCGCAGTAGCGACCGCCCGGAATTATCAGTCGGTGCGCCGACGAAAGGAGAGGTTTTCGTAATGCACAGGAAAGCTGCTGCCCGTGCGATCCGCGAAATAGTGCTTGAGCGTCTTGGTGATCACGGGGAAGGCGAGCTCATCCCAGGGAATATCGTTTTCCGAAAATAGCTCAACCTCTAAAGATTCAGGCCCGCTGCTGTAGCTGGGCCCCACCAAGTCTGCCTTAAAAAACATATACACTTGGGAGATATGAGGCAGGCTGAAAACGGTATAAAGATTTGGATTTTCTACCGAGGCATTCGCCTCTTCCATAGTTTCTCTGGCCCCGCCGGCTTCAGCGGTTTCGCCGTTCTCCATAAAGCCGGCAGGTAGCGTCCAGTAGCCTCGCCGTGGCTCAATAGCCCGCTTGCAAAGCAGCACCTGATCGCCCCAGACCGGCAAGGTGCCGGTGATGATCTTGGGGTTTTGGTAATGAATGGTGCCGCAGTCGGTACAAACCGCGCGCTCACGGCTGTCGTCCTCGGGCACTTGATAAACTACGGATGCACCGCAGGCACTGCAAAATTTCATATCAGCAGTATACCCATTGGGCTTCAATTAATTGTGAATCTAATCTCGCGGCCTGAAGTACGACCAACTTTGTAATCTCAGGCTGAGGTTTCGATTGCGTCAAAGCGTTTTGCTTTAGATCCGCTGCCTTGATTAGGATGGACGCCGCAGCGGCGGGCTTACATTGGCCCGGCATGATCAACTAATCGGGTGGGACAAGCATGTTGTACGAATTGGACGGTGTGGCGGTAAAAGCAGAAGGCGACTACTGGGTGGCAGATTCCGCGACAGTGGTGGGCAATGTGCTGCTAAAGCAAGATGCCAGTGTGTGGTTTAACGCCGTGGTGCGTGGCGATAACGATCTGATCACTATTGGGGAAGGCTCAAATGTGCAGGATGGCTCAGTACTACATACCGATCCGGGTTTTCCGCTCACCATTGGTGCCCACGTCACCATTGGTCACAAAGTGATGCTACACGGCTGCGAAATCGGCGAGGGCTCGCTCATTGGTATCAATGCCGTCGTTCTGAATGGCGCCAAGATCGGTAAGAATTGTCTGATCGGCGCGAACGCCCTGATCACTGAAGGCAAGGAAATACCCGATAATTCCATGGTTATGGGGTCACCAGGCAAGGTGGTGAGGACGCTATCTGAAGAACAGGCAGCAGGAATTCGAGCAGGGGCCGCGCACTATGTTGAAAACGCCCGACGCTTTAGAACCGGCGCCGTAGAGCAGGTTGCTGCGGTCGCAATCGAAGACTGAAGAACAACTTTTAAGGTAAGGACGCCGGGGCTAAACCAATGAGTGAGCATGCTATGAATCGGCTGGGTACCGCACTGACCCCAGACGCCACCAAGGTGATGATGTTGGGTTGCGGCGAGCTCGGCAAGGAGGTCGTGATCGAACTCCAGCGCCTCGGTGTTGAAGTTGTGGCCGTTGATCGTTACGCCAATGCACCGGCCATGCAGGTGGCCCATCGAAGTCATGTTATCGATATGTTGGACGGCCCAGCACTGCAGCAAATCATTGAACGTGAGGCTCCTGACCTTGTGGTGCCAGAGATCGAAGCCATTGCGACACCGACGCTGGTTGCCATGGAAGCTGCTGGGCTCAATGTTGTACCTACCGCCACTGCGACCCGGCTAACCATGGATCGGGAAGGCATTAGACGCTTAGCAGCAGAACAGCTAGGTGTGCGTACCTCACCCTATGAATTTGCCGATAACGAGATCGACTACCGCGCCGCAGTTGAGCGTATTGGTATGCCATGCATCGTCAAGCCGGTGATGTCGAGTTCGGGCAAAGGACAGTCAACGGTTCGCACAGCAGGTGATATTGATGCCTCCTGGCAGTATGCGGTGGAGGGTGCAAGAGGCGCTGCTGGTACGGTGATTGTTGAGGGTTTTGTCGACTTCGACTATGAGATTACGCTGCTCACGATCCGTCATCGCAACGGCACTACGTTCTGTGCACCCATTGGTCACCGGCAGGAGGGCGGGGACTATCAAGAATCGTGGCAGCCTCAAGCGATGTCAGAGACAGCCTTGGCCGCTAGCCAGCAAATCGCTGAAAAGGTTACCGCTGCCCTAGGTGGATGGGGCCTTTTTGGGGTGGAGTTTTTTGTCAAAGACGATGAGGTTTATTTTTCGGAAGTGAGTCCAAGACCCCATGACACCGGCATGGTGACCCTGATCAGTCAAGATCTCAGCGAGTTCGCACTACATGCGAGAGCCATACTTGGGTTACCGATACCCGCCGTTCGCCAATTTGGACCAGCAGCGTCTGCAGTAATTCTGGCCGAAGGGCATTCACAGTCGCTATCCTTTAGCGGCCTAGAGCAGGCGATGGCTCAACCGGATACTCAGCTACGTTTATTCGGTAAGCCCGAGGTGGCGGGAGAGCGGCGTGTTGGTGTGGCCCTGGCATTGGGAGAGAGCATCGAATCTGCTCGTAACAAAGCCCTGGGTAGCGCCGGCGCAGTCGATATCCATCTAGGTTAGCCTGCCTGTTTGGGGCGGGCAGAAACTTTCTCCAGGTTGAACGGGTAGTCATTCTTCGACTTTGCAAACCTCCGCTCGGGGTCTATAGTCGCGCCATGCGAAACGCAGCACCCATATCGACCTTGAACTCAGCCGAGATTTCTCGCGCCCGAGTAATGGCTGCGTCTGCGCTATCAAAACTGCTGCTACTGCCGGGATCCCGGCACTAAGACTCATACCCCAGGGCGATGCCCACCCAGATCCCACTTCCAAAACCGCAGAATTCGCTAGAATAGGCGCCTGCGAACGAGTTGTGTCGATCAACAAGAAGTCCGACACAGGGTCGGATGTTCGTTAAGATAGTCAACTTGAACGGCACGAGCGGCGAATACGCGAAGGCCGGAGCTGGCACAGAAAGAGTGAGTACCATGAGCAGTCAACCAACCAGCGGTCGCGCCGCCGGCGCGATGCCTTTCGATAAATACACGGCATTCAGGGCAATCGATCTACCAGATCGTCAGTGGCCGAATCAGGTATTAACCCAGGCACCTCGATGGTGCAGTGTGGACCTACGCGATGGCAACCAAGCACTGATCGATCCCATGAGCGTAGACGAAAAGATGCGTCTTTGGGATTTGCTGCTCGAAATTGGGTTTGCCGAGATTGAGGTGGGTTTTCCTGCGGCTTCACAGCCGGATTTTGACTTCATACGTCGGATCATCGATGAAGACCGCATCCCAGATAATGTGCATATCCAAATACTTTGCCAGGCCCGCAAGGAGCTTATTGAACGCTCGGTGGAAGCCCTCGAGGGCGCCCCTAACGTGATCTTCCATTTGTATAACTCGACCTCAGAGCTGCAGCGACGCGTCGTTTTTGGCATGGATCGTCAAGGCATCATTGATCTTGCGGTGGAAGGTACTGCCTTAGTGCGCGAGGGTCTGAAAGACTTCTCATCCAACGTTACCTTTGAATACTCACCAGAGAGCTTCACTGGCACCGAGCTGGATTTTGCATCGGATATTTGCACGGCTGTGGCAGACACCTGGGGAGCGACGCCAGAAGAACCAATCATCATCAACCTGCCTAGCACGGTAGAGATGAGTACGCCGAATATTTATGCCGATCAGATCGAGTGGTTCTGTCGCAACTTTCCGCGACGCGATAGCGCGGTGATCAGTTTGCATACGCACAATGATCGGGGCACTGGTGTTGCCGCAACGGAGCTTGGATTAATGGCAGGTGCTCAGCGGGTCGAGGGCACATTGTTTGGCAACGGTGAGCGTACCGGGAATTGCGATGTCATTACGATGGCTATGAATTTGTTTAGCCAAGGGGTTGATCCAACCCTGGACTTTAGACAAATGCCCAAAATTCGTGAGGTGGCAGAGTCGGTGAATAAACTGGCAGTGCCCGAACGTCATCCCTATGCCGGTGAGCTGGTCTTTACGGCTTTTTCGGGATCTCACCAAGATGCGATTAAAAAAGGGATGTCCCAGGTGGACCGCAGTCGTTGGGAAGTCCCTTACTTACCCATCGATCCCGCGGACGTGGGTGGCTCATATAAGGAAAGCATTCGGGTTAACAGCCAGTCGGGTAAGGGCGGCGTAGGTTTCATGCTGGAAGAGCATTACGGCCTAGCGCTGCCCAGAGACTTGCTGGTGGAATTCAGTGGTCATGTGCAAAAGCTGACCGAGTCCCTTGATCGAGAGGTGAAAACCGATGAAATCTACCAGTGTTTGCTCGATACCTATGTCGTCGATAGCAAGCCGTATCGACTGGTGGACTACGACTTACTTACCGGTCGTGAACAGGATCAACGCTGTGTGGCAAGGGTGGCCGTGTCTGAGAACACGCTGACCATCGACGGCGAAGGATCCGGCCCCATCGAGGCCTTTGTGACGGCGCTGGGTGAAACCCTGAACGAGCCTGTGACCATTCAGAGCTTCCAAGAGGTTGCCATTGGCACCGGTAGCGACGCCCAAGCAATATGCATCGTCTCGATTGAAGATCGCGAGGAGGGACAGCGCTGTTATGGCATCGGTCTAAGCCGCAACACGACGACGACGGCCTTGAACGCCATAATTTCTGCCATGAATCGGCGCTGGAGTAAGAGCTAGGCCAAAACGCATCGCAGCGAGTGGTCTACACCACTGGCTGCGCTGTCTCTTCGGGGTCCTCGGGATGCTCGCTCCCGCTCCCGCCCTTTGACTTTTGTCGAATGCTCAACGTTTTGACGATGTTGTCTTTGATCTGCAGCGTCTCTATCTGATATTCACCCACCCACAAACAGACGTTGGTTTCCGGAATGGTTTCAAGGTGCTCAAGCACGAAGCCACTGAGGGTCTTGGGGCCAATGGTTGGCAGGTTCCAGCGCAACGCCCGATTGATATCTCGTAGCACCGCCATACCGTCGATCACATAGCTGCCGTCTTCTTGCGGCAAAATCTCAGGCATGTTGGCGGCAAAGTCGCTAGTAAACTCGCCGACGATTTCTTCCAAGATATCTTCGAGCGTCACGATGCCCTGAATATCACCGTACTCATCCACGACCATCGCCAAACGCTGCTTCTCTTTCTGGAAGTTGTACAGCTGCGTATGCAGCGGGGTTGCCTCAGGGACGTAGTAAGGCTCGCGCGTCAGCTGCAGTAGGTCGGCCTTGCAAAAACCTTCGTTCAAAATCAGTCGCGCTACCCGACGCAGGTGCAATATCCCCAAGACGTTGTCAAAACTGTCTTTGTAGACCGGGAGCAGGGTGTGCTGGCTCGCGGCGACGGTGGTCATAATAGTCGGCAGCTCATCGTCGATATTGATAGCCGCGATCTCAGCGCGAGGCACCATAATGTCATCGACGGTAACGGACTCTAGATCAAGAATGCGCGTGAGCATGTCCCGGCGCTCGCCGACGGACGTTGCGCCCTCGATGACGACGGTTTTCAGTTCGTCCTTGGTGAGTTGGTCATCGCTGTCGGCAGATCGTGAGATGAAGGGCCGCACCAGGGCGTTGCTGACTACGTTTATCAGGGCCACCACAGGCATGAGAATCTTTTGCAGCGGTTTCAGAACAAATACCGCTTTCAGTGCCCAGTTTTCCGGCCGCTCGGCTGCCAGTGTTTTCGGTGCAACTTCCGCGAAAATCAAAAACACCACGGTGAGAACCCAAGGGGCGAGCAGTACCCCGGTATCTCCCATCAGTTGGAATCCAATCACAGTGGCGACCGTCGCCGCAGAGAAGTTGACCAAGTTATTGCCAACGAGAATCACGCCAAGCAATCGATCAGGCCTGCGTAACATGGTGTCGGCTTTTTTTGCGCCCTTATTACCGCTCTTGACCAAGTGCCGCAGACGATAGCGGTTTAGAGCCATCATGGCGGTTTCAGTGCCCGAGAAGTAGGCAGACAGCAAGATCATGATGCCGATGCTAAGCAACAGGTAGCTCGTCGGAAACGCGTTTATGTCCATTTTGGTTCGCTAAAACTCAGGGTGATTTAGAGGAGGTACTCGAGCACGAATTTGCTGCCCAGGTAGCCCAGCAGGAGCAGGGCGAAAGCGGCCAGATTCCAGCGCACACCGGTCACGCCGCGCCATCCGAACAAATGATGGCCCGTCAGGAAACCCGCGTAGATGAACCAAGACAAGGTCGTCAGTACGGTGTGATGTACCAAGCGCTGATCGAACATGTCCTGTAAGAAAAACATGCCAGTACCAATTGAAAGTGTTAGCAGCCCCACACCAAGCCACAGCATGGTGATGAACAAACTTTCCATGCTTTCCATGGGTGGCAGCAAGCCGATAAGCCCGGTTCGCGGGGTTCTGAGGCGTCGCTCCTGCAAGGCAATCAACACAGACTGCAGGGCAGCTGTCATCAAGGCCGCATAGGCGCTGATGGAGAGCAAAATATGTCCTATTTGCGCTGAATCCAAGGCGATGGGTTGAGTATTCCCTGGGGGGAAAAGGCTAAGGGCCCCCAAACTGAGGGCTGCCAGCGGCAAGCACAGAAGCATCAAATTATCCGCGCGCACGCGCAAAGTGCTGATTGCCGTGACGCCAACAATCACGCAGGTCACCAGGCTGGTGACCGCAAGCAGGCTCAAATTAAGGCGCATTACCGGCTCGTCTCGGACAAGCGCGGCCGCAGTCGCCGCCAACTGACAGATCAAACCAACGGTGGCTGCAGCGAAGGCGACGCCGGAGACTGAAGGTTGAGCACCCGTGACAGCGTCGCCAGACTCCTGCAATCGGGTGTTGAGATGCCGCCAAAGAAGCGCGAACGCCACAGCGTACAGAACCAGTGCAAGGCCCGAGGCCGGTAATATGATGTTGTTCATGGTATCCGCACCCCTCGTCAAACGACCAGCGAGCTTGTTGCTGCTGAGTACGCATAGGAGTGTCGAAACAGGCGCTCAATAATCAAAGGCCGAGCAGTGTGGCACAATGTTGTAAGGTGGTGAAGTAGTCCTAATTCCTGCTCAGGCTGCCTCGATTTGTTTAAGCGAGCTTAGTATTTCAGTTAGGCTTGGGGACTGACGGTAGTCTACCGAGACAAGGGAGGGTCGATGGAACTGCTGCTGAAAATTGCCAATGTGCTAACCGAGCTTTTCGTATTGGCACTCGGCCTGGGCGTCATGTTCGTTATCGCGATGTATGTTGTCGACCGAACCCAAACGCGACACTCCCTGCGCCGCAATTTTCCTGTGCTGGCCCGTTTTCGCTATCTATTTGAGAAGCTGGGCGAGTTTTTCCGCCAATATTTCTTCGCCATGGACAGAGAGGAGCTGCCCTTCAATCGAGCTGAGCGCAGCTGGGTTTATCGAGCGGCCAAGGGGGCGGACACAACGGTAGCCTTCGGTTCGACTCGCGATCTGAGACCAACCGGCACGGTGCTCTTTGTCAATTGTCCCTACCCCACGCTCGAGCGCGATGCGCTCAAGCCCCAACCAATGAGCATTGGCCCCCATGCCCAGCGGCCGTTTATCACGACATCTTTTTTCAATATTTCTGGCATGAGCTATGGCGCGATTTCTCGTCCCGCCGTCGAGGCGCTTTCCAAAGGGGCAGCCAAGGCAGGAATCTGGTTAAACACAGGTGAAGGAGGGTTATCTCCTGCGCATCTAGAGGGTGGTGCGGATATCGTCTTTCAAATTGGCACGGCGAACTATGGTGTTCGTGATGCCAGCGGTAATCTTGATGAGGCCAAGTTAGCGGCAGTGGCTGCAAACGAGCAGGTTCGCATGTTCGAGATTAAGCTGAGTCAGGGTGCTAAACCAGGTAAGGGCGGCATCCTGCCCGGAGCCAAGGTGAGCGGCGAGATTGCGCGTATTCGCGCCATTGCTGAAGGTGAGGACTCCATCAGTCCAAATCGAAACCCCGCCATTGATAGCGCAGAGGATCTTCTCGACGCAATCGCTCGAGTGAGAAGGGTTACCGGCAAACCGGTTGGTTTCAAAGCCGTGATTGGCGCCTACGGCTGGCTCGACGAACTCTGTCTTTTGATTAAACAGCGAGGCCCGGAGCATGGGCCGGACTTTATTACCATCGATAGCGCCGACGGTGGCACCGGAGCCGCTCCAGCAAGTCTTATTGACTACATGGGCTTGCCATTGAAAGAAAGCCTGCCTCTTGTAGCGGATATTGTAAGCCGCCATGGCCTGCGCGAACGTATACGGATCATTGCGAGCGGAAAGCTCACGAATCCTGGTCAAGTTGCTTGGGCGATGTGTGCTGGTGCCGATTTGGTGGTGTCTGCTCGTGGTTTTATGCTGGCGTTGGGCTGCGTCCAGGCGCTGCAATGTAACAAGAACACCTGCCCCACCGGAATCACCACCCACGACCCGAGACTGCAGCGAGGCCTCGTTGTGCACGACAAGGCCGAGCGAGTCGCGCGCTACGCCCGGACGCTGATGAAAGAGGTGGAGACCATTGCCCATTCTTGCGGGGTTGCTGAACCACGCTTACTGCAGCGTAAGCACTGTCGCCAAGTCATGCAGGACGGCACGTCGATACCGCTTGACGAGCTGTACGCTAAGAGCGCCACAATGCCTCTAACCAACTCGTGACACGGTTTGGCATCGGTCGATTACCGCTGCTTTGTAGTCTCGAGCTATACTCTCAGGGCACCTGTATAACAATTGAGCGAGCGCTACGGATTTATGTTCGACAATCTTTCCGATCGGCTTTCCCAAAGCCTCAAACAAATCACGGGTAAGGCCCGGCTCACCGAAGACAACATTTCAGACGCGCTGCGTGATGTTCGGATGGCGCTGCTAGAGGCTGACGTGGCGCTGTCCGTGGTCAAAGACTTTGTCGACCAAGTACGCAACAAAGCCGTGGGACAGAAGGTCACCGCAGCCCTCAATCCCGGCGAGGCTTTCATCAAGATAGTGCACGATGAGCTCGTGCACATCATGGGTGATGCGAATGATGCCCTGAATCTTGCGACAAAGCCCCCAGCAGTGATTTTGATGGCAGGCCTGCAGGGCGCGGGTAAAACGACCACTGTCGCCAAGCTAGCCCGGCTGCTTAAAGAGCGTGAAAAGAAAAAAGTTGCCGTGGTCAGTGCCGACGTTTATCGGCCAGCGGCGATTGCTCAACTTGAGACCCTGGCCGGCGAGGTAGGGGCGAGTTTCATCGCGTCCAGTGCCGATGAAAAACCTGTCGAGATCGCCGAACGCGCCCTGAAAGAGGCTGACAAGCAACTTGCTGATGTACTGATTCTAGATACAGCCGGCCGCTTAGCCGTAGATGCACAGATGATGGCCGAGATTCAGGCCCTGCATCAGACGATCAAGCCGATCGAAACCCTTTTCGTGGTCGATGCCATGACCGGGCAAGACGCCGCCAACACGGCCAAGGCCTTCAACGATGCACTGCCCCTGACGGGCATCGTGCTGGCCAAAACCGATGGTGACGCGAGAGGTGGTGCTGCTTTGAGCGTACGCTCAATAACCGGTAAACCCATTAAGTTCATGGGTATTGGCGAAAAGACCGATGGTTTAGAGCCGTTTTATCCAGACCGCTTGGCCTCCCGTATTCTGGGCATGGGTGATGTGCTCTCTCTTATCGAAGAAGCTGAGCGAAAGGTCGATAAAGACAAAGCCAATCGGCTTGCGCAAAAAATGCAGAGTGGACGCAAATTCGATTTGGAGGATTTTCGCGACCAACTCGAGCAAATGGACAATATGGGTGGTGTGTCCGGCATGCTCGACAAGCTGCCAGGTATGAGCCAAATCCCCGAGGCTGCCAAAGCCCAAGTCAATGACAGCCAGTTCAAGCGTATGGGTGTCCTGATCGACTCGATGACGGTGAAAGAGCGCCGCTTTCCCGACCTGATAAACGGCTCTCGAAAAAAGCGTATTGCCGATGGCAGTGGTATGCAGATAGCCGACGTTAATCGGCTGCTTAAACAGCACAAGCAGATGCAGAAGATGATGAAAAAAGTCAGCCGCAAAGGGGGTATGCAGCGCATGATGCGAGGCATGCAGGGCTTGCCGGGCATGCAAACTCCCGGTGGACCCGCAGGAATGCCCCCGGGTATGCGCAGGCGTTAAGCCCTAGCTTTCAAGCACTTGCGCCTACAGGCTGTTGCTATATCATAGCGCGCCTTTCCGCAGGCCGGATTGCCTCAAGAGCACGACCAGCGGCGATTTACCGAAATTAATTCGATAAAACTACAGTAAGAACGCAGAAAGAGATCACTATGGTAACAATCCGTCTGGCTCGTCACGGTTCAAAGAAGAGCCCTTTTTATCACATCACCGTTGCAGACCGCTCAGCGTCAAGAGATGGTCGCTTTGTTGAGCGCGTCGGTTTTTTTAACCCCGTGGCCAAGGGCCAAGCCGAGGTGTTGCGCCTTGACCTAGAGCGCGTTGATTACTGGATGGGCGTTGGTGCACAGCCCTCAGAGCGTGTGGCTAAGCTGATCAAGCAAGCCCGCAAGCAAAACGCCGGAGCAGCTGCGTAGCGAGCCCTCGTTGCCTGTCATCTGTACGGGCCTTGTATCGGCAGTAAGCACAAAAAACGCGGCTTTTTAGTCGCGTTTTTTTGTGCCTAGGAACTAGCAAGGCAAACAAATCAAACTCATGAGCTCATCACCGACCTCCAAAATCGACACAGGTGCCGTTGTTGTTGTTGGCAAACTTGGTAGGCCCTATGGCGTGCGTGGCTGGCAGGTGCTGCATTCGTTTACTGAGCCTGCCGCGAATCTATTTTCTTACGCACCATGGCTCCTACAAAGCGCCCAAGGGCAACAGTGGGTAGAAGTGAAGGGCTACGAGTTTAGGCCCCATAAGGAAGCCTACGTTGCGCAGATTAACGGTGTGCATGATCGAGAAGAGGCTCAAGGTCTAACCGGGGCCCTGATTGGCGTCCTGCGTGATGCGATTCCAGAACCTGAGGACGATGAATTTTTTTGGCACGATCTCATCGGCTGTGAGGTGATCAATGCCCAGGACGAAAATCTCGGCGTGGTGCAGGAGCTGATGGAAACTGGCGCCCACGCGATCTTGAGTATTCAATCCCAGAACGCTAAGCGGGCTATCCTCGTACCCTTTACCAAGGAGCATGTGGAGTCTGTGGACACCCAGGCCAAACAGGTGCGTGTGGACTGGCCATCGGATTGGTCTTGATGAAGCTGCGAGCACAGTCATGTGGTTAGGGGTTATCAGTGTGTTGCCGGAAATGTTCGATGCAGTGTCTAAGGACGGGGTATTTTCCCGTGCGCTGGCGGCAGGGCACTTGAGCCTGAACTGTTTCAATCCACGTGACTACACGAGAGACAAGCATCGCACAGTTGACGACCGGCCTTACGGTGGTGGCCCAGGCATGGTCATGATGGTAGCGCCCTTGTTAGCAGCGCTTTTGGATGCCAAGGCACAAGCACCGCAGCGGACCCGGGTGGTGTTCATGAGTCCGCAAGGCCGACGCTTCGATCAGCAGAACGCCATTGCTAGTAAGGGTGATGAGGGCATCATTTTGATTTGCGGTCGCTATGAGGGCATTGATGAACGTTTTATCAGCGCCTATGTGGATGAGGAGTGGTCGATTGGTGACTATGTGCTTAGCGGGGGTGAACTGCCTGCCATGGTCGTCATGGATGCCATAGCTCGGCACTTGCCTGGCACATTGGGCAATCAACAGTCGGTAATTGACGAATCACACCTTGATGGAACGCTCGATTACCCTCAATATACGCGCCCTGAAAAAGTCGGGACGGAAAGCGTGCCCGAAGAGCTGATGAGTGGAGACCACAATCGCACCAAGCGATTCCGCCGCTCTCAGGCTTTAAAAAGGACGTTGGAACGTCGACCCGATCTTTTGACGGGAAGAGTGTTTGACCCACTGGACAGGCAACTATTAACAGCATGTGCGCAGCAGCTCGGACCGCACTCTGTGGAGAAAGATGGTGAGAAGAAACAAGATTATTGAAGAAATCGAGAACAGCCAACTAAAGGACGTTCCAGACTTTAGTCCTGGTGATACGGTGTCTGTGCAGGTTCGAGTGAAAGAAGGCAATCGCGAGCGTTTGCAGGCCTATGAAGGGGTAGTGATCGGCGTGAAGAGCCGAGGCGTGAACTCCTCGTTCGTCGTGCGAAAGATCTCCCATGGGGTCGGCGTCGAGCGAACCTTCCAGACTCATAGCCCGCTCATTAGCGGCATCGAAGTTAAGCGACGTGGCGATGTGCGCCAAGCCAAGCTCTACTACTTGCGTGAGCGCTCTGGTCGATCGGCTCGGATTAAAGAAAAAATCGGCTAGGCAACCGGCTCAGGCCGTGCCTGCTGCTACGCAGCAAGCTCGCGACAAGCGAACTCGAAAGGCCAGCTCAGCTGGCCTTTTTCGTTGTTGGCCCCTTCGGCTTTCCAATATTCGCGGGTGCGCAGAGTGGCGATCTCGAAAAGGTGTCTCAGATATGCCATGTTTGTGCCATGGGCAGCCAAGCTAAATCCACTGAAGAGATAAACGCCTATCTCGAATCCCTTTGGTTAGAGAGAGGTTTAGCGGAAAACACATTGTCCGCCTACCGGCGTGACCTAACCGATACCGCCAACTTACTGCAGGCCCTGGGTATCAATCAGATCAGCGCCGCCGGGGAGGGGGATCTTCTCGAGGTTCTGAACGATCGGCAAAAGCGCCAGCTCAGTCCGAGGAGCACTGCCCGCTGGCTGAGTACCCTAAAGGGGTTCTATCGCCACTTGGTTTTGCAGCAAAAAATCGTCGTTGATCCAACTCATCAAATCCATCATCCCAAGCTGGGCCGCACCCTACCCAGTGCACTGAGTACTGATCAGGTCGAGGCACTGCTGGACGCGCCAGATGTCGACACGCCGCTGGGCTTGCGAGATCGAGCTATGCTGGAAATCCTCTATGCCAGCGGGCTGCGCATTACTGAACTGGTTACCCTAGAACTGACCAATGTAAATCAGCGCCAGGGCGTCATTCGCGTCATGGGCAAGGGGAATAAGGAGCGCTTGGTTCCTACTGGCGAGGCGGCGTTGGATTGGCTGGCCCGATACCTTCGCGATGCCCGCCCGGAGCTTCTGCCAGCGGGCGGGCCCATGCTGTTTCCCAGTAGGCGAGGCAGAGTGATGACCCGTCAAACCTTTTGGCATGCCATTCGACGTTACGCAGTACGTGCGGGCATACAGCAAAAAGTATCGCCTCATACGCTACGCCATGCATTTGCCACGCATCTTGTGGATAATGGCGCAGACCTGCGAGCGGTGCAGATGATGCTTGGCCATGCCGACTTGTCGACCACTCAGATTTACACCCACGTGGCCAACCAGCGTTTGAAAAATCTCGTGTTGCAGCATCACCCGCGAGGTTAGAGGGCGCCTGACGCCAGCCATGCTCATAAAAGATCGGCGCTAACCTTCGCCGGGTCGATCAAAGACAGGATGACCGATGCAAATGCAATTCCCCCGAAACGTCATGGCACACTTTCGCGCCACCATCGCGGTGTTTGCCGCGCTAACGCTCATGTTGAGTACAGCTCATGGGGCTGACCCGAAAACCAGCGCGAGCAAGGAAAACTTAGACAAGGCAGTCGCCAAGTTGCTAGCTATACGCCCAGACCTACCCATTGAGTCTGTATACCCTGCCGCCGTTAAAGGCCTCTATGGCGTCGACTTTCCCGATGGCACGACGATGTATATCACGGCTGATGGGGGTCATATGATCGTTGGCGATCTCTACGCTATCGGTGACGATTTAAGCAACGTTACCGAGCAACGTAGGGTGGCACAGCGCAAGGCGCTGATGGATCAGGTTGCCCTATCCGATATGGTGATTTTTCCAGCCAAGGGTGAACGCCGGGCGGTAGTCAACATCTTTACCGATGTGGACTGCGGATACTGCAGAAAATTGCATAACGAGATTGACCAATACGCCGAGCTCGGGATTGAGGTGCGATACCTCGCCTACCCGCGAGAAGGCCTTGAATCCGAGACGGCATCTACGATGCGCTCGGTTTGGTGTTCAAGCGATCCAGCTTCGGCCATGACCCGCGCCAAAAACAGTCAGCGAATAGCTCAGAGAGACTGTCCAACCGACCCGGTAGACGAGCAGTTTGCCCTGGGTCGACGATTGGGGGTTAGTGGCACACCCTCCATCGTCACGGATGCCGGCGATATGTTCCCAGGCTATGTTCCCGCCCAGCAGTTGGCTCAGCGGCTCGGTCTCAGCCTCTAGTCCACCCGCACCTCGACAACTAAAAACAGCAGAGAGACGACTTTGACTGAAATCAAACTTGGCATCGCTGGACTGGGCACGGTGGCCCAGGGAGTCCTAGAACTGATTCGCCGCAATAACGCGCTTATGCGGCAGCGCAGCGGAGTCTCGCTGCGCGTCGTGCGAGTGGCGAGCCGCCGAGCGAAGCCGGAAATTGATCTGCAGGGTGCTCACTTCAGTACTGATATCGAAGATCTACTCACCGACCCCAACGTCGATATGATTTTGGAGTTAATAGGTGGCGACACCACTGCGCTGGATTTGATCCGTCGCGGGTTGGCCGCTAACAAGCCCGTGGTTACGGCGAATAAAGCCATACTGGCGGCGCATGGCAATGAGCTCATGGCTGGTCGTGGTCGGCAGCTACTGCGTTTCGAGGCGGCGGTGGCTGGAGCTATCCCGATCATACAGGGCCTATCCGGTGGCCTCGCCGCGAATCGCTTGGGGGGGTTGTTTGGCATCATTAACGGCACCTGCAACTACATTTTTGGTGAGATGGAGGCCAATGGCACCGCATTTGACGAGGTGCTGGCAGAGGCGCAAAGATTGGGTTATGCCGAGGCGGATCCGAGTTTTGATATCGACGGTATCGACGCCGCCCATAAGTTGACCATTTTGCTTGCCCTTGGATTCACTGGTTCCTTCGATCTCTCCGCCGTATTTGTTGAAGGTATCCGGCATGTCACCGTAGCCGACATTCGCTTCGCTCAGGAACTGGGCTTTAAGATCAAGCATTTAGGCATCATCCAAAACACTGATGCGGGGGTCGAAGCCCGGGTGCACTGTGCCTTGGTGCCAGGCGATGCGTTACTGGCTAACGTCAATGGGGTGATGAACGCAGTGCAGATCAACAGCGACGGTGCGGGCGAGACCTTGTTCAGTGGCCCGGGTGCCGGAGGAGAGGCTACAGCCTCTGCGGTACTGTCTGATGTTCTTGCTCTAGGTGCTCTCATGGCCTCGGGCAACGGGATCGGCGTGCCATCTGAATCAGACCAATCCAGTGAACGGTTAAGCGATCAACCTGCCTTGGTCTCTATGAGTGACGTGAGCTGCGCAAATTACCTGCGTATCCCAACGGTCGATCAGCCCGGCGTATTCGCCCAGGTGACCCAGGCGTTGTCTGAGTTTTCGATCAGCATTGATGCTGCTATTCAGCATGAAGCCTCATCAAACCAGTCAGCAGTGGATATCGTGTTGCTCACCGACGACGTGGTTGAGGGCACCATGAATGCAGCTTTGGAGCGATTGCAGCGCCTGGACATCGTGGCAGCAGATATCGTGCGTCTGCGAGTCGCACCGACTCTCTGATCCAGAGCCTTACGTTGCGTATCGAAACACGTCAATCCACTAATCGCTTGGGGCTGGATGACGATCTGCTGGATCGAGTATTTACCGCTCGTGGTATTACCGAGTTAGCCCAACTGGAAAAAGGCCTTACCAATCTTTTATCGCCTGCGGATCTGCCAGAGATCGACCAGGCAGCTCTGCGCCTTGCGGATGCGGTTGAGGGAGACGAAAAAATCCTTATTGTTGGTGACTTCGATGCTGATGGGGCCACATCGGTTGCTCTATGCCTGTTGGCTCTCGGTGCCATGGGCGCTAGGCATGTAGAGTTTTTGGTACCCAATCGATTCGATTACGGCTACGGGCTGTCGCCGGAAATTGTGCAGCTTGCAGCTGGAATGCAGCCTCGAGTCATCGTCACCGTCGATAACGGCGTCGCCAGCGTAGACGGCGTCGCCTTAGCCAATGAGTTAGATATCGATGTCATCGTTACAGACCATCATTTGCCCGGCGAGGTACTACCTGATGCATACGCATTGGTGAATCCCAATGTGGGTAATAGCAACTTCGCTAGCAAGGCGATGGCAGGTGTTGGCGTTGCCTATTACCTGCTGAGTTGGGTGCGCCAAGTTCTACGTCAGCGCGATTACTTCGCCTCTCGCGGTATTGATGAACCGAATATGGCGCAGTATCTAGACCTAGTGGCCTTAGGCACCGTGGCTGACGTGGTGCCGCTGGATCAGAACAATCGTATTTTGGTGCATCAGGGGCTTCTGCGTATTCAACGGGGCATGACCCGTCCAGGCATCGCCGCTCTGGCTCGGGTTGGCAAGCGTGATCTCACCACGCTGTCGGCCTCAGATATGGGTTTCGCACTCGGACCACGGCTTAATGCAGCCGGTCGCCTGCAAGACATGAGCGTGGGAATACGCTGCCTGGTGACGGATGATCCGACGGAAGCTGCACAGCTCGCCGCAGAGCTAGACAGTTTGAATCAGATCCGTCGCGACATCGAGCAAGGCATGGTGGCAGATGCCGAAATGATTTTGACCCAAATCACGCCAGATCCGAACGAGATGGGCATTGCCGTGTATCACGAGAGCTTTCATCAGGGAGTCGTTGGCATCGTGGCGGGACGGCTGCGCGAAAAATTTCATCGCCCTGCGATTGTTTTCGCTGATGCATCTGAGGGCTCCGACGAACTGAAGGGCTCGGCGCGCAGTATTGATGGGCTGAACATACGTGACTTGCTGGACAGCATCGCAACTAAGCGGCCGGGTTTGCTTTTGAAGTTTGGTGGCCATGCGATGGCAGCCGGGCTGAGCATCAAGCGGGTGCATCTGCCGCGTTTCCAGAAAGCCTTTGATAAGGCGGTCAGGGCGATGGTTACCCCGGACATGATGGATGCCGTTCTGCTCACCGACGGTGCCCTTGAAAAAGAAGACCTGAACTTAGATACCGTGGCCAAGCTGACAAATGCCGGCCCATGGGGCAATGGCTTTGCAGAACCATTGTTTGCGGGTGAGTTTACCCTGGTCAATCAACGCGTGGTTGGCAATGATCATTTGAAGCTCGTGCTTGGCGCCGAAGACCAGCTTGTCGACGCCATCGCCTTTCGCCAGGCCCCCCTAGAAGAGCAGCCCGAGCGGGTTAACGTTGTCTACAAACCTGCGCTCAACGACTACGGTGGTCAGCAGACATTGCAGCTGATAGTGGAGTACATAGAGACGATGTCTTAAACTCCGCGCCGCTAAATTGTTCCTGCAAACCAGAAAAAGACCCCTCCATGGCTGAAATCACCGGCATCCGCGAGTATCTAAAAGACCTGCAAGAACGCGACTCCGCGCTTCGGGGGTATCTTTGACTTCGATGACAAGCGCGAGCGGCTGCAAGAGGTTGAGCTAGAGCTTGCCGATGGTGATGTTTGGAGTGACCCTGAGCGCGCCCAACAATTAGGGAAGGAGCGCTCCTCCCTTGAGCAGGTCGTCAGCCTGCTCAGTACGCTGGGGGACAGTCTCAACGATCTTGGTGAGCTTGCAGAAATGGCCAGCGAAGAGGGTGATCAGAGCGCCCTAGACGAGGTGGCCGTTGAACTACGCGGTCTTGAAGGTCAACTGGCAACGTTAGAGTTTCGGCGCATGTTCCAGGGCGAACGAGATGACGCCAATTGCTATCTTGAAATACAGGCTGGCTCCGGCGGCACAGAAGCCCAAGACTGGGCTGAGATGCTGCTGCGCATGTATTTGCGCTGGGCTGAGCAGCGCGGATTTGGCGTCGCGGTGACCGAGGTCTCTGAAGGGGAAGTGGCCGGCATTAAGAGCGCTACGGTCATGATCAGCGGCGAATACGCCTACGGCTGGCTGCGTACGGAAACCGGCGTGCATCGACTGGTGCGCAAGTCACCCTTCGATTCCGGCAACCGCCGCCATACCTCCTTTGCCTCTGTTTTCGTCTCCGCCGAGATTGACGACAATATCGAAATTGAGATTAATCCTGCGGACGTGCGCGTAGACACCTATCGCGCCAGTGGCGCCGGCGGGCAGCACGTTAATCGCACTGATTCGGCCGTGCGGCTAACGCACCTGCCCACCAATACCGTGGTGCAGTGTCAAAGCGAGCGATCCCAGCATCAGAACAAAGACAATGCCTACAAACAGCTGCGAGCCAAACTGTATGAGCTAGAGCTGCAGGAGCGTCGGTCCGAACAGCAGGCCATAGAGGATGCCAAGGCGGATATTGGCTGGGGTAGCCAGATACGTAGCTACGTGCTGGATCAGTCACGGGTCAAAGATCTGCGTACTGAAATCGAACGCACAGACCCAAACAAGGTGTTAGACGGTGACCTAGACCCCTTTATTGAAGCCTGCTTAAAAGCAGGGCATTAGCCGGAAGAACAAGAGCCGCGGAAGAGCGAAAAGGAAAATCATGAGCGAAGAAAGAGATGTCTTACTGAATCGGCGAGCCAAAATGCAGGCTTGGCTGGAGAAAAGTAAGGTTTATCGGAACGATTTTCGTCGTCTGGCATTGGCCGCGGAGCTGCAGGATCAGCATGCCGACAAAGACAAAGCAGCGCTAGCGGAGGCAGGCATTCGCACCGCCGTCGCAGGCCGAGTAATGCTGCGTCGAGTGATGGGAAAGGCGAGCTTTGTCACCCTGCAAGATGTCAGCGGTCAGATACAGTGCTATCTCACCAAGAACGATCTCGGTGAAGAGGCCTATGAGGACTTCTCTCAACTATGGGAGATGGGCGATATCGTTGGTGTGAGCGGTACGCTCATGCGCACCAATAAGGGCGAGTTGAGCGTTCAGGCTGACAACGTCGTGCTGCTGAATAAAACCGCGCTGCCGCTACCTGAAAAGTTTCATGGCATCACCGACCAAGAGATTCGTTACCGCCAGCGCTACGTTGATCTGATCATGAACGAAGAAACCCGAGGGGTATTTCGCACCCGCTCCATGGTAATGCAGACGCTGCGCGAGTTTTTTAATCAGCGCGACTATCTCGAAGTTGAGACTCCGATGATGCACAGCATTCCGGGCGGAGCGACCGCGCGCCCATTCGTTACCCATCACAATACGCTGGATATGCCTCTGTATTTGCGGGTTGCTCCAGAGTTGTTTTTAAAGCGTCTGGTGGTGGGCGGATTCGAGCGGGTCTATGAGATCAATCGAAATTTTCGCAATGAAGGCTTGTCGACTCGACATAATCCAGAGTTCACCATGCTGGAGTTTTATCAGGCCTACTCGGATTACCGCGATCTGATGGATCTTACCGATGAACTCATGAAGGAACTCACCCAGCGTGCCTGTGGTAGCCAGCAGATTGTCTACCAGGGGATTGATCTCGATTTTTCTAAATCGCCCCAGCGGGTCACCATGGCCGAATCGTTAGCGCGTTTTGGTGGCGTCGCCGAAAGCGCGGTAGACAATGTCGATCATCTGCGGGGCGTGCTCGTCGAAAAACAGATTGCCGTCGAGGACCACTGGGGGCTTGGCAAGTTGCAAATGGAGGTTTTCGAGGCTCTCGTGGAGGGCCGTTTAGAACAGCCAACCTACATCACCGAGTATCCTGCAGAAGTGTCGCCATTGGCCCGGCGCAACGACCACAATCCAGACGTGACGGACCGCTTCGAACTCTTTATTGGTGGCCGTGAATACGCCAACGGCTTTTCGGAGCTGAATGATCCCGTGGATCAAGCAGGGCGATTTAAAGCCCAGGCCGACCTTAAGTCCAAGGGTGACAACGAAGCCATGCACTTCGATCAAGATTACATCACTGCGCTAGAATACGGACTGCCGCCAACTGCAGGTGAGGGTATTGGTATTGATCGGATAGTGATGCTGCTCACCAATGCACCTTCCATTCGGGACGTTCTATTGTTCCCGCTGATGCGGCCGCAGTAGCGTCCCAGCTTGATATGACCCGTACGGTAGCCCTCGAGCACTCTTGGCAGAGCCTTATCGGCGATCAGTTTGATCAGCCCTATATGCAAGCGCTGCGCGAATTTTTGCTCAGCGAAAAACGTGCAGGCAAACGCGTCTATCCGCCCGGACCACACATGTTCGCCGCCATGGATCTGGTACCCGTCGAGCAGGTAAAAATTGTGATTATCGGTCAAGACCCGTATCACGGGCCCAATCAAGCTATGGGGTTAAGTTTTTCTGTGCCCAAGGATCAACCGCTGCCACCGTCGTTGCGCAACATATACACCGAGATTCAAGAGGACATGGGCCAGTCCATAGACTTCGATCGCGCCAGCGGTGACCTTTCCCATTGGGCCGAGCAGGGTGTATTGCTGCTGAACGCGGTGCTCAGTGTGCAACATGCCCAGGCCGCCTCTCATCAGGGTAGGGGGTGGGAGCAGTTTACTGATGAACTGGTAAAGCGGCTTGCCAACCGGCGTGAAAGGCTGATCTTTATGTTGTGGGGCAGCTATGCCCAGAAGAAAGCCGCGCAGGTGGCTGCAGAGCGACACCATCTTTTGAAAGCCCCGCACCCGTCACCGCTATCCGCGCATCGGGGTTTCTTCGGCTGCAAACACTTTTCTGCGGCAAATCGGCTGCTCGAACAGCAGGCCTTGGCACCCATCGACTGGCTGCCAAGGCAAAGGCTATAGATCAAGGAGATAGGGCAATGAGTACCGAGGATGTGATTTTTTTCGAGCACCCAAGCTCCGATGGCAGCGTGGTAGCCGAAGCCCGTCTGAATATACCGCCAACACTTAACGCACTTACTCTCGACGCCGTAGAGGCCATGACGCCGAAAATGAAGGACTGGGCAGAGCGTGACGAGGTCGCCGCCGTCATCGTCACCGGCGAGGGCGACAGGGCTTTTTGCGCAGGAGGTGATGTTCAGGCTCTTTATCATGCCGCCACTGAAAACCTGGCGGCTGGCCGTACGGTAAACGATTACCCCGAGCGATTTTTTGCCGCGGAATATCGCCTTGATTACATCATGCACTGCTACGAAAAACCCCTGCTCACCCTAGGCCACGGTATCGTGATGGGCGGCGGTTACGGTCTTTTTTCAGCCTCAAACTTTCGCGTGGTAACTCAGCGTACGCGGTTAGCGTTTCCTGAGATCACCATTGGTCTATTTCCCGATGCAGGCGGCACGTTGGTCATGCGTAATTTGCCGCCAAAAATCGCGGCATTGCTCACCATGACCGGTGGTCAGGTCAACGCGACAGATGCGCTAGCACTCGGTGTCGGCACCCATCTGATAGATCACGAGGGAAGAGCTGATTTTCTTGAGGGGTTGAAGCAACTTAACTGGCAAGCCGGTAGCCCAGATGCAAATACAGAGGTCTTGCAAAATTACCTCGCTACACAGACCCATGTCGGTGGGTTGCCATCAAGTGATGTTGCCGAAGTAGATATCGAGACCATTGATCTTAGTAACCTCAAAGCATGTTTCGACAGCATCCTTGCCCTCGAAGGCACCTCCAAGTGGATGGATAGGGGTATCGCCAATTTGCGCAACGGCTGCCCCGTCACCGCGGGAATTATTTTCAAACAGCTTGGCCTGGGTCCGACTTTAAGCCTCGCAGAATGCTTTATGACCGAGCTTGCCATCGCCACAAACTGTCTTTCGCGACCGGACTTTGTCGAGGGGGTCAGAGCATTGCTGATCGATAAGGATCAGTCGCCTAAGTGGTCGGTAAAGAGTATTGATGATCTTTCACCGTCGTTAGCAGACGAACACTTCGTTGGGGAATGGGAGAGAGGAGGGCTAGTGCATCCGCTCGGTGACCTATTGGATATCGATTCTGCGGGATAGCAAAACAGGGTTCGTAAAAGTGACCTACTCTCCAGAAATTGTACTGCTCATATTGAATGGCGTTATTTTGATTTTGGCGTACCTCCTAATCTATCCCCGCACCGTGGGTAACAACATAAGCAAGCTGATGCAGAGTGACTTGTTGGCGATAGCTACATCCGTAATCGTCGCCGGATTTTTGTTCTGGAGAACCAATCATCAATTCGACTTGCTGGTTGGAGAGGTAAACTGGTTTTTGTTTTCTGTGGTGACATTCCTCCTGATGGAGGTGCCATTTGCGCTCTGGTATCTAAAGAAGTTCGATGTCGAGATTTAGCGACGCAAGTGTGGTCGTTTTAACGCGCCCGAATATAAGAACGTAAGGTCTACAAACTTCTTACCCAAAGCCCCTGGCCGCCGCCGGCATTCGTCTTCGCCGCGGCAAAGATCACCATGCCTTTGCCATGAGCGCTGTCCGTCCAATCGTCTCCCGCTATCGGTAGCTGACCGTGCCACTCAAAGACATCGATACCGCGCTTTACTGCGCCGCGAAACTGGGCTCGCGCGACAATTTCTTGGCCCAGGTAACAGCCTTTGTCAAAGTCCACGGCGCCTACCTCGTGCATGCCCAGCACCTGGGGTAGAAATTTGCCAGCGACACCGTCGCTCACCCAAGCAAACCTGTTAGTGACTAAGTCACGAGCGATGGCGCTGGATTGATCGTCAGCATTGGATTGCGAGGCATCCAGCAAGTTGTCCGCAAAGCACCAATGATCTGTGAACGAGTTTGAGCCGCTGGCGCTGGAGGCCACGGCAACAGCGTGATTGTGTGCCTCTACGCTGCATTTCGAGAACATGGCATAGGGTTTTAAGAAAGCGGCTAAGGCGACGGCGACGGAGTGATGGACAACGAGCAAGACGCACTCGTCATCACCAATTGCCCAACCGTTCGCGATAACCCGGCCTTTCAAGTTGCACAGTGTCGTAGGCGTGGGCGCGTTTTGTCTGATGCGATCGCTGTTACAGGTAAGATAGCCTTGTAAGAACGCTTTGACCCCCTGGCCTTTAAGGCTGACGATGCGTGCGTCGGACCATGTGCCCACGTGGTATTTCCGTCTTACAGATTAAGTAGTCCAGACTGCCTGATCGCCGCCTGCAAATGCAATAACCTGAGAGAGTTCCGTGATACCTGCAGATTTAAAACACATTTATTGGCGAAGCCGTCGGGGGTTGACCGAGCTAGAGCTTAAGCTGGTGCCCTTTGTGCGCGACTGCTTTCACAGTCTTTCGGATGACGAACAAGCGCTGTATGAAAAACTACTGGATTGGGAAGACGTGGATTTATACGACCTGCTGCAGGGCCGTATCACGTCGGACGATCCCTTGGTTTGCGGATTGGTCGAAAAAATCATCTCCTACGACGGCGTACTCTGACCAGCTTGCCTTAGTGCCTGGGCGCATGCGTCGAACCCTCACCTCGCTTTGGGCTCTTTGTTCGGGTTATGGGTTATACGCCCTGCTGGGAATTACCGGCCTCGGACTAGCCTGTGTTTTCGCCACCCACGCGCTGCGGTCAGTTCGAGTTAATGCGGCTGTCATCATCGAACTACCCACACGGTCTGAATTTTCCTCTGAATTCGAGGGTGGCGAGGCAGCCAACAGGCATTCGGTTTTTCATAAACCTCTTGTCGGCACACCCTTACGCAGCTGGATATTTCCCTGGTGCGTGGGTTATGCCGCAATAGATGGCGGCTGGTACTGGGTGTTTAAAGACGAGGTTTCTGCGCCGGTCTATGCCGACATCCGGCGAAGGCTTGTTACGCAGGGTAAGGCCTAGTGCGCCCCTGCCAAGGTTTATCGAACAATTGACTGCACGCCGGGTTCCACAATGAGGCTATCAAGGCTGCCCGGAGATAAAATGGTATCGGCGGGGCGTTCAGTCTGACCGGGATAGTCCATGTTGTAGTTTAGCCCTCGGCTCTCTTTGCGCTTTAGCGCACTGCGCACAATCAAATCCGCCACATGTAGTAGGTTACGAAGCTCAATGAGATCATTGGTGACACGATAGGTGGCGTAATAGTCCTGTATCTCCTGCTTCAGCAGTTCGATCCGACGGTGCGCGCGCATCAATCGCTTGTCTGTGCGCACAATCCCTACGTAGTCCCACATGAACCGCCTGAGCTCGTCCCAGTTGTGAGCAATAATCACTGACTCGTCGGAGTCGGTAACCTTGGATTCGTCCCATTTGGGTATGTAGGGGAAACTCTGGGGCTTGTCCAAAGTACCTATGATCTTCTGTGCCGCTCTTTGACCGTAGACCAGACACTCCAGTAGTGAGTTACTGGCGAGTCGGTTAGCACCATGCAGCCCAGTGCAGCTGACTTCGCCAATGGCATAGAGGTTGGGCAGGTCGGTGCGACCGTGTTCATCAACCACCACGCCGCCACAGGTGTAATGGGCTGCGGGCACAACGGGTATGGGCTCCTTGGTAATGTCGATACCCAGCTCTTCGCAGCGTTGGGCGATGTTGGGAAAGTGGCCGCGGGTGAATTCTGCTGATAAATGGCTGATATCAAGGAAAACACAGTCGGCGCCAATGCGCTTCATTTCGTGGTCGATGGCGCGAGCGACAATATCCCTCGGCGCAAGCTCCCGGCGCTCATCGAAACGCTGCATAAAGCGTTGACCATTGGGCAGTCGCAGCACGCCACCCTCACCTCGAACGGCCTCGGAAATCAGAAAAGACCCGGCGTGGGGGTGATACAGACAGGTCGGGTGAAACTGGTTGAATTCCATATTCGCCACCCGACAGCCCGCACGCCAAGCCATGGCAATGCCGTCGCCGGTCGAACTGTCGGGGTTGCTCGTGTACAGGTAGACCTTGCTTGCACCACCAGTGGCCAGAATAACGAACCGCGATTGAAATACCTCCACACGCCCTGTGGTTCGATTCAACACATAGGCGCCCGCGCAGCGGCTATGGTGCCGTCCCAGCGTAGACAGGTTGATCAGGTCAATCGCAACGCGATCGTTGAAGAGCTCGATATTGCCGTTATCCAGTACCTGATCCGTGAGGGTCTGGGTAATGGCTTTTCCCGTCGCGTCGGCAACATGGACTACCCGGCGGAAGGAGTGCCCACCCTCACGAGTTAGATGGAGGGAGTTTCCCTCGGTATCGAAGTTGACGCCCCATTCGTTAAGTTGAGCAATCGCTTCCGGTCCGGCGTTGACCGTGGCGCGGACCACATCTGGGTCGCACAAACCGCCGCCCGCGTCGAGGGTGTCCTTGATATGAGCCTCAAAACTGTCTTCTGGGTCGGTGACCGCGGCGACCCCGCCCTGAGCCCAATGGGATGACCCCGTGGTGATGTCACCCTTGCACAGCACGGTGACACGTGCATGCTGAGACAGCGTCAGGGCCGCGGACAGGCCTGCGGCGCCCCCGCCAATAATCAAAACATCGGTATTGAATCGCTGTGACATAACAAGCAAAACGTATTGTGGGCCAGCGAGTATAGCCTGATGGCGATGAAAGGCATGGTGTGATCCGGCTGCGTCGAAAAACTCGGTTCGAATTCGCCGATCATCGGTGTGTTTGTAGCCGCTGATTAAGAATTTCTGTTCTGTGAACTCTGTCACTTTTGAGGTGACAACAACTCAGGCACATTGGCTCGTCACGCTCGGAATATTGTCGGGTAGATCGTATGAGCAAATGGGACCCTAGAGAAACGCATGCAGAGAAACGCATGCAGAGAAACGCATGCAGAGAAACGCATGGACATCTTAAATCACTATCAAATCACTGACCTGATCGCCTCATCGGGCCAACCCACCTCAGAACAATTTCGAGAGATCGCGGCCTAGGGCTATGGCGTGATAATCAATTTGGCGATGCCCGAGCAAAAGCAATCGATTTGCACAGAGGGAAGTCTCGTCACCACATTGGGCACGACCTTTATACATATTCCAGTGCCCTTTAATGCGCCCAGCGAAAATCACTATCGAGAATTTGCCGGTTACATGGATGCTCTAAAGGATCGAAAGGTTTGGGTGCACTGCATCATAAACGCGCGTGTGTCGGCCTTCTTTTTTCGTTATCTGCAGGAAGTTCGAGGATTCTCTGCCCTGAAGGCGGCGTCGCCGCTACTAAAGACATGGATGCCAGAGATGGACGAAGTTTGGAAAGAGTTCGTTAATCGAGCCCCGCAGCAACTTGCGCAGCCTGCAGATGATGCCCCAGACATTGTGCTGGCACGAGGGAGATAACGAATGACTTCAGGTAGCTGTCTCTGTGGCAACGTGGCCTATGAGTTTTCTGCCGAGGTAAGAGGCGTCATTCACTGTCACTGCATAACTTGTCGCAAAGCCCATGGTTCAGCATTTTCCAGCGTTGCACGGGTGCCGGCTGCAAAATTCAGGCTAACCGGCGACAAGTATCTGGACAGCTTTGAATCCTCTCCTGGTAAACATCGCCATTTTTGCAGCAACTGCGGTACTCACATATACGCTAAGCGAGACGGGCGAGATCATGTGATTTTGCGCCTGGGTTCGAGAGATACGTAGCTAGGTGCCAAGGAAGTTGCCCACACATGGATGTCGGACTCGGCGGATTGGTTTGATCTCGATAGTGACCTACCCCGATATGAAGAGGGGGTACGAGACCTTTCGAGAGAGCCTGATGTTGAATACAACCTCATCAGAAAAATGTCCTGGGTCATGATGCGTCGGGTTTTACCCCTTGGTTTGGCCTTTACCGGGGGATTTATTGGTATCGCTGGTATGGCCATCAGTGATGACCTAGCCCTCGTGAATGCCGGGTTGCTCATCATTCTCTGGATATTGGTAGGTGGCGGCCTGGCCGCTTGCTGGTATTTACTCAAGAGTCCGCTTCGTCTAAGACTCACACCCTCGTCCCTGGTTGCCTCGGGCGCACTTTTTGAAAGAGAGTATCCGCTGACATGTATCGTTGGAATCTATACCCATCCGTACTCTGGGTTGGGCTACTTCGAGATTTCTTTTAATGTTGATGGCGCGTTTGACTCGATTAGGCTTTTCGACGGTCCCGGTCGTGACCTATTCAAGCGTGCCTTGCTTGAGCGTGCGCCATGGGTCAAGGACTTCGGTGTTTGAGTTAGCAAATGTGCTTTTTTGTAAAAGAGTGTTTCCGGCCGGTTTGAGTTCGCGATATTGGTTTACTATCTGTAGCGCGAGGAACGGATACTATTGAAGAATCTCAGCATCGCATGTTTCGTCCCACCATTTTGCATCTC